>CAIXSE010000816.1 GCA_903921965.1 uncultured Thermoleophilia bacterium
AGAAGTCGCCGCGCTGGCCCGGCTCGCTGACGCGCTCGACGGCGCCCGACTGGAGCAGCGAGCGCGCCGCCGTGCTCACCGCCGCCTTGCTCACGCCGAGGCCGTCGGCGAGCTCGGTCAGCGACTGCACCGGCGGGTCGGAGAGGAGCAGCCAGCCCATCACGCGCCCCTCCATGCGGGTGCCGCCCATCTCCTCGATCAGGAGTCCGTACTCCTCGACGAGCAGGCGCTCCGCGCGGCGTCGGTCACGGTCCTCCACGAGCCCTCCCCTCGAACGTGACGTCAGCAACGTAAAGTACCGAGTGAACGCTTGGGCTGCAACCGGCCGGACTGCCGCGGCAGGGGGGCTCAGCGGGCGCCGGGCTCCTGCTCCGCGAGGCGGTCGGCGACCGCGGCGATGCGCTCGCGGCCCTGCAGCTGGTCGAGCCAGCGCCCGGGGATGCCGCGCTCGCCGTACACCGCCCCGGCGAGGGCGCCGGTGACGGCGCCGGCGGCGCCGGCGTCGTGGCCCATGTTCACGGTCAGCGTGACGGCGTGCTCGAAGTCGGTGGAGCGCAGGACCGTCCACAGGGCGGTCTGCAGGGTATCGAGCACGAAGGAGGAGCTGCGGACCTCCTCGGGCTCCATGACGAGTGTGTCGCGCAGCGTCGCGCTCACGCGCAGGTCCTCGTCGTCGTAGGTGGCCGCGATCGACGGCACCTCGCCCGCCAGGTCGCCGTGCAGCGCCGCCGTGATGAGGTCGTTGAAGGCGGAGCACGACCAGCCGGCGAGGCGGTCGAAGTGCGTGAGCGTGGAGTCGCGGCGCGAGGCCTCGTGGCGGGCCTCGGCGTCGCCGGAGTAGCGCAGGCCGAGCGGGGCGCAGCGGATGAGGCTGCCGTTGCCGGCGCGGGGGCCGCCGAGGATCTCGAAGGCGCGGCGCGAGGCGAGGTCGAGGTGGGTGCCGGCGCAGTAGCTGATGAGGGCGGCACGCACCGTGAGGCTCACGTGCCGGGGGTGGCTCTCGAACCAGACCCGGTACCTCTCGATGACGTCTTCGGGCTCGAAGGAGCCCACGTCGGCGAGGCTCTCGGCGAGGCAGAGCATCATCTCGGTGGCGTCGACGGTCTCGCCGGGCTCGACCTCGTAGGCGCCCCCGCCGACCATCTCGGTGAGCACGCCGTAGCGCTCGAGGATCTGCTCGGGCGTGAGGAACTCGGCCGGGGCGCCGAGGGCCTCGCCGGCGGCGAGGCCGAGCAGCGTCCCGCGGAACCGCTCGCGGAGCGTGGGCGGGCCGGGGCTGCCGGCGGGCGCGGGGCCGTCCATCAGCTCAGCAGGTCCCGGGCGAGGCGCTCGAAGAACAGCGCCTGGTGGGTGACGTCTTCGACGAGGATGCGCTCGTCGGGCTCGTGGTCGCGGCCGCCGTCCATGGCGTGGAAGCTCTCGGCCAGGAACGGCCCGAAGCCGTAGGCGACGGCCTCGGGGAAGTACTCACGGACGTACCGCGAGTCGGTGAAGCTGCCCGACGTCATGGGGGCCAGGACGGCGTCGGGGACGTCGCGGCGCAGCACGCGCGCGATGCTCTCGCTCAGCGGCGTCGGCGCCGGCGAGGCGTTGGGCGCGGTGACGTCGAGCCACTCGAGCTCCCAGTCGATGCCGAGCGGGTCGAGGATGGAGGCGACGATGTCCTTCGTGCCCTCCGGGGTCATCTCGGGGAGGATGCGGCAGTCGATGCCGGCCTCGGCGTGCGTGGGGATGACGTTGATCACCGAGCCCGCGGTGAGCGTCGTCGGCGTGAAGGTCGCGCCGAGCAGGGGCTCGACGAGGCTCGCCACCTCCGGGTCGCGCCGCCGCAGCTCCGCCCCGGCGGCGCGCGCCGTGGCGGGGTCCTTGAGG
>CAIXSE010000817.1 GCA_903921965.1 uncultured Thermoleophilia bacterium
TATACTGGGAACGAGCGCATGAGCGATGGACAGGCCCTCATACTGATCGTCGACGACGACTACGACTTCCTCGAGATGAACCGCTTCATCCTCGAGCGGGCCGGCTACAGGGTCGTCACTGCGACCAACCCCGCCGAGGCGCACGCGCGCATCGGCGAGGAGGCGCCGGACCTCGTCGTCACCGACCTCATGATGACCAGCATCGACGCGGGCTTCTCGTTCGCCGCGGAGCTCAAGGGCGACCCCCGCACGGCCGGCGTGCCGGTCATCATCTCCACGTCCGTCAGCAGCGCCCTGGGCCTCGACTTCCACCCGCAGTCGGAGGCCGACCTCGCGAAGATGAACGTGGACGCGTACTTCGACAAGCCCATCGACGCGCAGGCGCTGCTGGCCAAGGTGGCCGAGCTGCTCGCACGCCACGCGTGACACGGCGATGAACGAGGACAAAGTGGCGCACCTGCAGCTGGTCACGACCATCGGCGAGAAGTGCCGCACCTGCTACACGTGCGTGCGCGAGTGTCCGGCCAAGGCCATCCAGATCCTCGACGGCCAGGCGAGCGTCATCCAGACGCGCTGCATCGGCTGCGGCAACTGCGTCACCGTGTGCAGCCAGAACGCCAAGCAGGTGCTCAGCGGTATCGAGGACACCGAGGCGCTGCTGGCCGGCGGCGGGCGCGTGGCCGCCATCGTCGCGCCCAGCTACCCGGCCGAGTTCACCGACTGCGACACCGGCGCCCTCGTGGCCGCCATCCGCGAGCTCGGCTTCGACCAGGTGCACGAGGTCGGCTTCGGCGCCGACATCGTGGCGGCCGCGTACCGCGAACTGCTCGAGACGACCGGCGACCGCTACGTGGCCACCACCTGTCCGGCGGTGGTCAGTTTCGTGCGCAAGTACCACCCGGACATGCTCGACCACCTGGCGCCCATCGTCTCGCCCATGGTCGCGATCGCCCGCGCCCTGCACGCCAAAGAGGGGCCCGACCTCAAGATCGTGTTCATCGGGCCCTGCATCGCCAAGAAGGGCGAGTCCCGCTACGCACAGTTCGAGGACGAGGTCCACGCAGCTCTCACCTACGTCGAGCTGCGCGCCATGTTCGCCGCCCGCGGCGTGCGCCTCGCCGCACACGGGGACGACGACTTCGACCCGCCGCACGGCAGCCTCGGCGCCCTCTTCCCCATCACGCGCGGCATGCTCCAGGCCGCGCGGCTCGACGAGGACCTCATGGCCGGCGACATCATCAGCGCCGACGGGCGCGCCAACCTGGCCGACGCCATCGCCGACTTCGAGCACGGCGAGACCGAGGCGCGCCTGCTCGACATCCTCTGTTGCGAGGGCTGCATCATGGGCGCCGGCTTCAGCACGCCGGCGCACGTGTTCGCACGGCGCAAGGAGGTCAGCCGCGAGACCCGGCGCCGCCAGCGCTCCTTCGACCAGAAGGCCTGGGAGGCCGCCATGGCCGAGTCCGCCGGCCTCTACCTGGGCGGGACCTTCCAGCGCTACGACCAGCGCTTCGCCGACGTGCCCACCGAGAAGCAGCTCAAGGCCGTGCTCGCACGCATGAACAAGCTCACCGAGGAGGACGAGCTCGACTGCGGCGCCTGCGGCTACGAGACCTGCCGCGACCACGCCGAGGCCGTGTGGCAGGGCCTCGCCGAGGTCGAGATGTGCCTGCCGTACTCGGTCGAGGAGCTGCGCAAGACGGTGGAGGAGCTGCAGGAGACCAACACGTCGCTGGAGACGACCAAGGAGGCCCTGGTCAAGAGCGAGAAGCTCGCCAGCATGGGCCAGCTCGCCGCCGGCATCGCCCACGAGGTCAACAACCCGCTGGGCATCCTGCTGCTCCACGCCAACCTGCTGCTGGAAGACTGCGACGACGGCAGCCAGGAAGCCGAGGACGTGGCCCTCATCGTCGACCAGGCCAACCGCTGCAAGAAGATCATCAGCGGGCTGCTCAACTTCGCGCGGCAGAGCCGCGTCGTGCGGCAGCCCACCGACCTCAGCGCCCTCGTGGGCGAGGTGCTGCGCACCATCCCCACGGACGAGGGCGTCACCATCGCCGTCGACGACGAGCTGGGCGACCCGGTCGCCGAGCTCGACGCCGACCAGATCGTCCAGGTGCTCACCAACCTCCTGACCAACGCCCAGCACGCCATGCCCGACGGCGGGCACATCCAGGTCACGCTCGACGGCACCGAGGAGAACGTCATCATCGCGGTGGCCGACGAGGGTACGGGCATCCCCAGGGAGAACCTCGACAAGCTCTTCAGCCCCTTCTTCACGACGAAGCAGGTCGGCAAGGGCACCGGCCTCGGCCTCGCCGTGAGCCACGGCATCGTGAAGATGCACCGCGGCCAGATCTCTGTGGAGTCCAACGCCGACCCGGAGCAGGGCCCCACGTTCACCACGTTCACCATCGTGCTCCCGCGCTTCGAGGGCGAGCTCTCGGCGCCGGCCAGCCTGCAGGAGATCACGGAGGGCTGACATGGAACCGCAGGACGTGCAGCCGCACGAGTCGCTCATGGACCCCCA
>CAIXSE010000818.1 GCA_903921965.1 uncultured Thermoleophilia bacterium
GCGCGAGAAGCTCGAGAGCGACCCCAAGGATCCGGAGTTCATCTTCACGGTCCGTAACATCGGGTACAAATTCCGCGAATTCTGAGCTGCTTTACTAGACGCAGTCCGTCGCCCATCCAGGGGGACCCGCCTTCCGGAGGAATCTGCGCGCCCTGAGCGCACCGCACATGTTCCGCTCCGTCAAGAACTGGCTCACCGTCCTGATCCTCCTGCTCGTGGCCCTGGCCATGCTGGTGGCGTACATCTACGTCGTCCCGCCGCTCACCAACCGCCTCGAGCAGCAGAAGCTCAAGGACCAGCTCGCCAACGTCAACCTCATCCTCGGGAGCGTGCCGGGCTTCGTCTACGACATGGGCAACGGCGAGATGGGCATCGTCGACCCGTCGGCACTGCAGAACACCGTGTCGCTCGTGGGCATGCGCAACAACGCGCGGATCGTGATCCTCACCAAGAACCAGGGGATCCGCGTCGACTCCGGCGGGCCCGGGAACTTCGACGTGGGCGACTACCCCATGATCGGCGACTCGCTCGCCGCGGGGCACACGGCCCAGGGCGTCGTGCAGACATCGTCGGGGCGCTACGCCGCCACGGCCGTGCCGCTCATCGACGCGGCCACCAAGACGGTGTACGGCACGGTGCTCGTCGCGGCGTCGCTGAGCGACGTGACGAAAGCCGTGGCGCAGGTCCAGCGCCAGCTCGTGTTCGCGACCGTCCTGGCGCTGGGCATCAGCCTGCTCCTCGGCTACATGGCCTCGTACTTCATCGCCCGCCGCCTGAAGCGGATCGAGCGCAGCGCCGAGGCCATCGCCGCCGGCGACCTCTCGGCGACCGTCCCGGCGAGCGTCGAGGACGAGATCGGGCAGCTCGCCGTCACCTTCAACATCATGGCCGAGCGTCTGAAGAGCGCGTTCGCCCAGGTCGAGTACGAGCGCGACCGCGTCGAAGTGCTCCTCAACGACCTCAGCGAGGGCGTGATCGGCCTCACGGTCGAGGGCATCGTCACGATCGCCAACCCAGCCTCCGCGGACCTGCTCGGCGAACCCCTCCCGGTCGGCTCGACGATCGACGAGCGCTTCCCCGGCGACGTCGCCGAGGCCTGGCGCGAGGCGCGCCGCGAGGGCGACGTGCAGGACGTGGTGTTCGTCCACGGCGATGCCACGCTCGAGGCCACGACGTACCCCGTGGCGGGCGACGCCGACTTCACCTCCATCCTCGTGCTGCGCGACGTCACCGCCCAGGCGCGCCTCGAGCGCGCCCGCCGCGACCTCATCGCCAATGCCTCCCACGAGTTCAAGACGCCGCTGTTCTCGCTCGCCGGGTTCCTCGAGATCATCGACGAGGGCGACCTCAGCCCCGAGGAGCAGGGCGAGTTCCTCGGCCTCATGCGGCAGCAGGTCGACCGCCTGCGCAACCTCGCGGTCAGCATGCTCGACCTCTCCAAGGTCGAGGCCGGCTCGCTGACGCTGGAGCTAGAGGACGTCGACCTCGAACTCGTCGCGCGCAGCGTGCTCGACGAGTTCCAGATCCAGGCGCAGGGCAAGGACCTCACCCTGACCGTGGAGGACGGCGAGCGCCTCACGGCCTGGTGCGATGAGCAGCGGCTGGCGCAGATCCTGCGCGCGCTCGTCGACAACGCCGTGAAGTTCTCGCCCTCCGGCAGCACTGTGAGGATCGCCACCCGCGTTGAAGACAAGTGGGCCACGGTCTCGGTCACCGACGACGGGCCGGGCATACCGGCGGCCGACCTGCCGCACGTGTTCGAGCGCTTCCATCGCGGGAGCGAGGAGCGCGCCACGACCGCGGGCGCCGGCCTCGGCCTCTCGATCGCCCGCGAGCTGACCGAGATGATGGGCGGAAGCATCCGCGCGGAGGCCGGCCGCAGCCGCGGCGCGAGCTTCCTCGTGCGCCTGCCGAGGGAGCGCCGCAGACGGCAGGCGGAGGTGCTTGCCGCGGGCGCTGGGGCGCCCGCCCCGGAGGGCGGCCAGACCGAGCCGGCGGCCGGGTTCGAGGCGCCGCCGAAGGGGACTCCCGGCGCCGCCACGTGAGCCCGGGACCCGCCGGGCGCGTTACTCAAGGTGCCCGGCGGGGCAGTTGACAGCCAGAGAGGACCGGGCGCGCGGCGCACCCCGGCCCACCGCCAAGGCGCCGTGCAGTGGATCCAGGCAGCAGGAAAGGACGACGATGACCAAGATGAGAGGGTTCCTCCTCGGGATGGGAGGAGGAGCCGTGGGCGCCGCACTCGTCATCCTGGTGCTGGTGCTGGTCTTCGACTTCGGCGAGACCACGCAGACGATCATCCAGAAGTCCGGCGGCGAGGCTCCGGCCTCGTACACCCC
>CAIXSE010000819.1 GCA_903921965.1 uncultured Thermoleophilia bacterium
GACGTTCAGGGCGATGTGCCCGCCGTCGAACGGCAGGATGGGCAGCAGGTTGATCAGGCCGAGGTTGAAGCTCAGGAAGGCGAGCAGCACCGGGTACCAGCTCTGCTGCACGGCCTGGCGGCTGACGTTGATGATGCCGACAGGTCCGCTCACGCCCTCCGGTCCCGTGGGATTGATCTTGCCGGAGAACAGCCACCAGAAGCCGGTGACGGTGCCAACGGCGACGTCTTTGAAGCCTTGGGCGCCGAGCGCGATGGCACGCAAGGGACCGGGGTGGTCGCGCACCACGGAGGCGCCGACGCCGAGGTAGCCGCTCCCGGGTACCTGCGGGTTCTCGACGAGCGTCACGGTCACGGTACGCGTCGTGCTCTGGCCCTTCGGCGTGTACGTGAGCTGCACCGTGTCGTTGGGATGGGCGCGCAGGAACGCGGAGGCCTCGTCCCACGTCGTCCAGCGCTGCCCGTTGACGCCCACCAGCGTGTCGCCGGCCACCAGACCGGCCTGGCCGGCCGGCGAATCCTTGACGACCTCCTGCAGCGTGAGGCTGGCCCGGGGGACGCCGCCGATGCCGACGAACAGGACGAGGATCACGGCCGCGGCGATGAAGTTCATGGCCGGGCCGGCGAAGATCGTGACGTTGCGCTTCCAGATGGCCTTCTTGTAGTAGACCCGGTCGCCGGTGTCCTCGGGGATCTCCTCCTCCGGGGTCATGCCGCTGATCTTGCAGAAGCCGCCGAGCGGGATGATGCCGATGCCGTACTCGGTCTCGCCCCAGGTGTGGCGCAGCGCCGCCGGCGGGAAGCCGACGTAGAACTTCTCGACGCGCATGCCGAACGCCTTGGCGGCGATGAAGTGGCCGAACTCGTGGACGGTGATGAGGAGCGCCAGGCCGAGGATGGCGATGACCCAGACCCACTGGCCCATGAGCAGCGCCACGACGATGGCGCCCCCCAGCAGGAGCGACCAGGGGCTCAGGAGGCGGGCCTTCGCCTCGGGCTGCGGGGCGCGGCGCGAGCGCTTCTCGCCGCCGCCGGTGGTCTGGGACTCGCTGTGGTCGTCCATGCTCTCTCCGTCGGGCGGATTGTACGGTGTCCAGTGTGAGTGGTACCCGCCCGGGAAACCACCCGGACGTCGCCGACGTCGCTCGAGCAACGTCCCGCAGGCGTCCTTCGAGACCGGGACGTGCGGCGCCGCCGGCCGGTTCGGGGCGGCGCCGCACTCACAGGGGGCTCTCAGGGAGCGCGGCCGGCGGTTACTCCCGGCCCGAGACGGCCTCGCGCGCGAAGCGCCGCGCCTCGGCGTCGCACGCGTACACGTCGTCGAGGCTCGCGACCGGTTCGTCCCCGAGCCAGCTCAGGCACTGCTCCACGACCTCGGCGATGCCGAGGAAGGTGACATCGCCGCCGAGGAACGCCTCCACCGCGACCTCGTTGGCGGCGTTGAGCACGATGGGAGCCGCAATCGTCCGCGGGCCGGCGGACGACCCGGGTTCCGCGGCGCGGGCACGCGCCGCGCGCTCGGCCTCTGCCGCGGCCGCCCCGGCCTCTTCGGCCAGGGCGAGACACCGGAAGGTCTCGCGGTCGGGCTTCCCGAAGGTGAGCTCGGTCGCGAAGACGTCGAGCTTCTTCACCGCAGGCAGCGCGGGCCGCTGCGGGTACGCCAGGGCGAAGCCGATGGGCGTGCGCATGTCGGGCGCGCCGAGGTGGGCGAAGACCGCCCCGTCGGCCAGCCGCACCATGCTGTGCACGATGCTCTGAGGGCTGATGACGACCGTGATGCGGTCGTACGGGACCCCGAACAGGTAGTGCGCCTCGATGATCTCGAGGCCCTTGTTCATCAAGGTCGCCGAGTCGATCGTGATCTTCGGCCCCATCGACCAGTTCGGGTGCTTGAGCGCCTGCTCGCGCGTGACGGCGGCCAGCTCCGCGGCCGTGCGGCCGCGGAACGGGCCGCCGGACCCGGTGAGCAGCAGTTCCTCGGCGGCCGAGGTGGGCGCGGCGCCGGGGATGTGGGCGCCCGACTCCGCGGCGGCACCCGACGGTCCCGGCGCGCCGGCCGGCTCCACGGCGGCACCGCCAGACGGCGTGCCGCCGGCCTGAGCGCTGCCGGCCGCGGCGAGCTCGCCGCCCGCAAGCAGACACTGGAACAGCGCGCTGTGCTCGCTGTCCACGGGCAGGATCAGCGAGCCGCTGCGGCGCGCCGCCTCGAGCACGAACGGCCCGCCGGCCACCATGCTCTCCTTGTTGGCCAGCGCCAGGGTGGCGCCGGCCTCCAGCGTCTCCATGGTGGCCCGCAGCCCGGCCGCCCCGACGATGCCGTTGAGCACGGTCAGTGCCGCGCCCTCCGCGGCCGCGTCCCGGGCCGCGCGCGCCACGAGCTCGCGCACGCCGGCTTCGCCGGCGAGCACCGCGAGCCCGTCCCCGCGCGCGGCCGCCTCGGCCGCGGCCGCATCGTCGCTGAGGCACACGTCGCTCACGCCGAAGCGCGCCGCCTGCTCGAGCAGCAGGTCCACCCCGCGCCCGGCCGCCAGCCCGACCAGCCGGGCGCCCGGCACGGCCCCGGCCTCGAGGATGTCCAGCGCCTGCCGGCCGATCGACCCCGTGGAGCCGAGCACCAGGATGTGCTTCGGCGCTGCGTCACGCTGCGTCACGTCGTCTCCCCTTCCGCGTCGGCGCGCGTCACCCGACCCGCGCCTTCATCCGATGCACCTGCGTCCGCCGAAGCCCCGCCCGCGCCGCGCGTCTCCGTCACGGCCACTGCGAACAGCACGACCTGCACGAGGACGAGCATGAGGTACTTGCTGTTCTGCAGCGACGGAGCGATCACCATGGAGGCGCGCGCCAGCTGGAGCATCGCCCAGGAGAGCAGCCCGAAGAGCAGCGCCCACAGCAGCGCCCCGCGATCGTTCATCGCCGCCAGCCCGGCCCCGGCGACGGCCAGCGGGAACACGCACAGCACCAGCTTGTAGTCGTGGCTGATGGCCGGGACCACGCTCATGACAGGCACGCACGAGGCCGCGGCGAGCACGGCCCGGCGTTCGCTCCAGCCACGCCGCACGAGGAGGACCATCGTCGCCAGCCACAGCAGCAGCGGTCCCAGCAGGAGCGGCCAGTAGATCCACGAGGGCCAGGCGGCCGAGAGCTGCCGCAGGACGACCGACAGGGACGCGGCGGAGTGGTTGCCCCACCAGTAGACCTTGCTCACGGACTCCACCGCCGCCTGTCCGTGCACCGTGTCAACGAGTCTACCGGGGCCGGCGACGAGCAGCAGCACCAGGTTCGTGACGAGCGCGGGCACGACCGCGCGCCACCGGTACCGCCACAGCAGCAGGGCGAGGAGCACGCCGGGGTAGAGCTTGAGGTTGACGGCCACGGCGAGCGCCAGCGCCGGCCACCAGGGCGAGAGCCTCGGCCGCAGCATGAGCCAGACGGCCAGCAGCGAGAAGAAGAGCGCGAACAGGTCGATGTTGCCGCGCTCCATCTCGTACATGAAGCCCGCCGACGTGACCAGCCAGAGGCCCGCGACAAGGCCGAGCTGCAGCGCGCCGACGCGACCGGCGTGTGAGCCGCCATCGCCCGCGCCACGGTCGCCGTCGAGACCGCGGCCCGCCCGATCGGGCGACGCCACGCGTGCCGCGAGCACGGCGCTGAGCACCACCGACGCCCCGGCCGCCGCGGCAAGCAGTCCGACCTCGACCCAGTGCGCCGTCGCGAAGCCGACCAGCGTGAACGGCTTGCCCAGGAGCAGCGTGAGCGGCGGCCACCCGCTGCGCAGTGTCGAGAACGCACGCGCCGGGTCGTACAGGCCGTCGCGGAAATCGATGCCGGCGGGCTTCGCGAGCGGGATCAGGAGGCCCCACGTCTCGGCGCCGAAACGGAACCAGTACACGAGGAAGTTCCAGGCGGCACCCGCCGCGGCGACCAGGCCGAGCCACACCACCGGGGTGGCCGCGGGCCCGCCCAGCCCCGACGAGGCCAGGGCCGTCACCGTTCCCACGACGGCCAGAGGCACCACGACGGCGAGGTGCGGCACGACGACGAAGTAGCCGCCGCCGCGCGCGAGCACGAGCACGCCGAGCGCCCAGCCGAGCGCACCGACGGCCGCCCCGAGAAGCACGCCCGGCGGCCGCGCGGCGAGTTCCTGCTTCACGGTCGTCTCCGGCACCTCCCCCCTGCCGCCGGCCCGCGGAGGCCGGCGGGGGTCACCATGGTCGCGTTCGAGTCTATCGCGACTCCAGGCGCGGCAGCCGGGCCAGGACCTCGGCCGTGGTCTCGTTGGCCGGCTTGCGCTGGAACGCGTAGAACGGCCGGACCAGTGTGGGTGGGTACTCGAGACCGCCGCACGAGGCCTGCAGCTCGGCGTCGGTCATGCCCGCCGTGGGCGTGAGGTGCACGACGAGCGTAGGCACGAGACGGCGCCGGCGGTAGTAGCTGATCGTCGCCTCCGGCAACAGCCCATCGGGCGTCGGCCACAGCCAGTACCCTTCGGCGGCGATCGGTCCCTTCCAGTACAGGTAGTAGCCACTGCCCTGGAAGAACACCAGGAGCTGGTCGCCCGCCCGCGCCTGGCCCGCCAGGTCGGCGGCGAAGGTGTCGAGCAGCTGCTTTCGGGCCGGAGTGACTGCGATCCCCCACCACGGGCCCGAGGTGAACCGGCTGGTCAGCTCGGCGCGGGGGACGTCACGCTGCTGGAACTGGAACTGGAAGATCACGGTGACTGCTACGACAGCCGTGAGGGCGATGACCGCCAGCCAGACGCCGAGGGCCGGGCGGCGCGCAACCGCGCGCCCAGCCGAAGACGGGCTCTTGTCGGCCCGCGCGGGCGGTGAGGGCTCGCCCGCGGGCTCGCTGGGCACGCCGCCGGCAGGGTCGAGCGACACCGCCTCCAGCGTCCAGCACAAGAAGAGGACGCCGGCCACCACGGCCGGCGCAAGCCCGACAGCGGCGTTCACGTAGCCGTTGGCGCTCGTGTACGCCGTCATCGCGCCGGCGATCAGCGCCGGGGTCCAGGTCCAGATCAGGATCCGTGCGCCCGGCTCCCGATGGTCCTGCGGCAGGAAGAGGTACACGTACGGCACGAGCAGCGCCCAGAGGAAGACGTAGCCGGACCCCCAAACCTGGGGTCGCTGCGCCGAGAGCCACAAGGCCGCCGGCACGGCGGCCAGCAGGGCTCGTCCAAGCCGAGGCCAGCGCCGGTACACCAGGTAGACGACGAGGGCGAGCACCAGGAGCCAGGGCCGCCAGCTCAGGAAGCGCCACGCGCCCTGGGCGACCTCGATGGCCTTGGAGGCGCCGCCGAGCTGATGCACGACGCGTGCACCCACCATGGTGGCCTTCCAGCTCCGCCACAGGTTCTGTGGCCCGAAGCTGAGGCAGAGCAGGCCGAGTGGCACCAGGACGACGAGGCCGCCCACCACCCAGTACCACAACGCCCGCCAGGCGGCCGGGCCCGTAGACGGACCGCCGGGGTCTGGCGGGTGCGCGAAAGCCGTCTCGGCGATCATCGCCGAAGCGCGCCGTCCCTGTGCGAAAGCGAGGAACACGCCCCAGAACGGCACGATGAAGAAGAGCGACGGGTAGGCGACGACCGCCAGCGCCAGACAGACACCCGAGGCGAGGGCGAAGCGCGGCCCCCCGAGCTCCAGGACCACCCAGCAGCCGAAGGTCACCGACAGAGTGAGGAAGGCGATGGCCAGCGTGTTGTAGCTCAGCTGCGGCGTGGCCCAGAAGATGTACGTGACGAAGACGCAGGCCATGATCAGCGCGAGCTGCCAGCGTACCAGCCGCCGCGCCAGGAGGAAGACCGCGGCCGCCACCCCGATCATCAGCAGCAGGTACAGGTGCCTGGTGTACAGGATGATGCCGGTCACATCGTAGTCGCGGAGGACCCCGAACGCCTTCACGAACGGGTACGCGATGAAGCCCGGGAACTGCAGCAGGTTCTGCTCGTTCACGAACGGCCTGTCGCCGAGCGCCCACCTCCACGGCACGAGGACGTAGTAGCTCTCGTCCTGGAGGTCCATGCCGATGAACAGCCGCCGCCAGGTGACCACCACGGCGGCGGCGGCCACGCCGATAGCGAGGATGCTCAGCGCTGCCGAAGGCGCGGAGCGCCCGCGTTGCCCGTCCACCCCGCCGGTGCCGGTGCGAGCGCCCTCCTCGCGCGCGCCGGTCACGCGGCACACACGGCTGGTGCCGACCTCCGACGGGTCAGCGGCCACCAGACTCCGCGGCCGCGTGCGCCGCTCGCCCCGCGCCGAAGAGTCTCTCCTCCACCATCCCGGCGATCGCGTGACACACGAACTCGTGACACTCCTGGATGCGGGGGCAGTCGTCGGACGGCACCGTCACCAGCAGGTCGCAGTACGGCGCCATAAGCACACGCCCGGCGGCGCCGGTCAGTCCCACGACCGTCATGCCGGCCCCGCGGGCTGCGACGAGGGCCGCCAGGACATTCGGTGAGCTCCCGCTTGTCGAGAGTGCGACGAGCACGTCGCCGGGACGTCCGAGCGCCTCGACCTGCCGTGCGAACACCTCGTCGTACCCCACATCGTTGGCGAGGCACGTGAGGACCGAAGTGTCAGTCGTCAGCGCGACCGCCGCCAGGGCAGGACGATCCAGACGCAGCCGGTTGATGAACTCGGCTGCGATGTGCTGTGCGTCCGCGGCGCTCCCACCGTTGCCGCAGAGGAGCACCCGGCCACCCTTCGCGAAACACGCACAGAGCCCCCCGACCACTTCGTCGATGATCCCGGAGCACGCGGCAACGGTACCCTGCAGCGCAGCGACGTGAGTGCGCGCTTCGTCTTCGAGCCCCATCGACATCGTCTCCTGTCTCGTGCGGCATGTGCCACAGTCCCGCAGGGCGTCCGCGGTCACTGCGTGCGATTCTACCGCCCGGAAGCGTCGACCGGAGTCGGCCGAAGGGGCCACCGCGTGATACGTTCTTCACGGCGGAGTGTCGATACCTGCCCCCGCCCGGTGTGCCCGTGGACCCACCTGAAGGACGGCCGGCACATGCCCTCACCGCGACCTGACCGAGCCACCGGCGCCGCGCTGCTGGAGCCCGAGGTGGCACGGGTCGTTGCCCGTGTGGGACGCCGGTGGGAGGCTCTTCACCGCCGTGCCGTCTTCGTCACCGGAGGCACCGGCTTCGTCGGACGCTGGATGGTCGCGAGTCTGCTGCAGGCGAACGACGCCTTGCACCTGGATTGCCGCGTCCTCATCCTCTCGCGCGACACGCAGGCCTTCTCCGC
>CAIXSE010000820.1 GCA_903921965.1 uncultured Thermoleophilia bacterium
GAGCACTTCCTGCAGCTCAGCGGCGTGTGCCCGGCGTGCGCCGCGACCGGTCCCGCGCCGCACGGCGACGACGAGGCCAGGCCGTGAGGCGGCTGCTCGCGCTCGCCGCAGTCATCGCCGTCGCCGTCTCGGCGACGGCGGCCGGCGCCTGCGGCTCCTCGAGCGGCGGCGACGGGTCGGGCGGCGCGCTCCGCGTCGTCGCCGCCGAGAGCTTCCTCGCCGACATCGCCCAGAACGTCGCCGGCGACCGCTTCACCGTCGACACCCTCGTCCCGGCCGGCGCCGACCCCCACTCCTTCGAACCGGCGCCGCGCGACCTCGCGAAGGCCGCCGAGGCCGACCTCGTGGTCGTGAACGGCGGCGGCCTCGAGGGCCCGCTCCTCGACACGCTCCGCAACGCCGGCGGCTCCGCGAGCACCGTGGAAGCCTCTGCCGGGCTCCAGAGCCGCACGCCCCAGGCCGGCGAGCCGCCCCTGGACGCCGGCCAGACCGACCCCCACTTCTGGCTCGACCCCGAGCTCGTGAAATCGTACGTGGCCACGATCCGCGACGCGTTCAGCGAGGCCGACCCGGCCGGGGCGGCGGCCTACGCAGCGAACGCCGCCGCCTACGACAAGAAGCTCGACGAGCTGGACGCCTGGATCGCGGACCAGGTCGCGCGCATCCCGGCGGCAGACCGCAAGCTGGTCATGAACCACGCCAGCCACGGGTACTTCGCCGACCGGTACGGGTTCCAGGTGGTCGGCACCGTCATCCCGGGCACGGGGACGTCGGAGTCGCCGACGGCGCAGCAGCTCGGCGACCTCACCAGCGCCATCCGCGACAGCGGCGCCCGGGCGATCTTCGTGGAGACCGACGAGAACCCGGAGTTGGCGAAGCAGCTCGCCGCCGAGACGGGCGTGGCCGTGGTCACCGACCTCCTCGACCACTCGCTCACCCCCGCGGGCGGCGTCGCGCCGACCTACATCGACATGATGAGGTTCGACACGCGGCGCATCGTGGAGGCGCTCCAGTGAGCGGTGTGCCTGCGGAGCACCGCTCCAGCCCGAGCCTGGGGCAGGGTACGAGCGCGGCCGGACACGAGCCGCCCTGCCTGGCCCTGGACCACGTCACCGTGGCCTACCACGGGCGGGCGGTGCTGCAGGACGTGACGCTGTCGGTGCCGCACGGCGGGCAGGTGGCCGTGGTCGGCCCCAACGGCGCCGGCAAGTCGACGCTGTTCAAGGCCCTCGTCGGGCTGCTGCCGCTGCGCGAGGGCCGCATCGAACTCCGCGACAAGGACCCGCAGGGAGCCCCCGAGCCGATCGCCTACGTCCCGCAACGGGAGGAGATCGACTGGAGCTTCCCCGTCACGGTGGCGGACGTCGTGATGATGGGGCGCTACGGCCGCCTCGGCTGGCTGCGGCGGCCCAAGGCGGCCGACCGCGCCGCCGTGGAGCGCTGCCTCGAGGAGCTCTCCATCGCCGACCTCGCGCAGCGCCCGGTCGGCGACCTCTCCGGGGGCCAGCAGCAGCGGGTCTTCCTGGCCCGTGCGCTCGCGCAGGAGCCGCACGTGCTGCTGCTGGACGAGCCGTTCACCGGCGTGGACGTGAACGCCAAGGAGGCCCTGCTGGAGCTGCTCGACCGCCTCCGCCGCCTCGGCATCACCGTCCTCGTGAGCACGCACGACATGCAGACGGCCTCGCAGCGCTTCGCCCACGTGGCCCTCCTGAACGGCCGGCTGGTCGCCTACGGCGCGCCGGCCGAGGTCTTCACCGCCCCGCACATCGCGGCGGCGTTCGGCGGGCACGCCCTGTTCCTCGACGACATGGTCGTCATCGACGACTGCTGCCACGGCGAGGAGCAGCGGTGATCCACTGGCTCACCGAGCCGTTCACGCTCGAGTTCATGCAGCGCGCCCTGGCGGCCTCGCTGATCGTCGGCGTGGTGTGCTCGGTGCTCGGCTGCTTCGTCGTGCTCCGCGCGATGGCGTTCCTCGGCGACGCGCTCGCGCACGCCATCCTCCCCGGCGTGGCGATCGCCTACCTGCTGGGCGCCAACCTGCTCGCCGGCGCCCTGGTCGCCGCCGTCCTCGTGGCCGCGTTCATCGGCGTGTTCTCGCGCAAGGGCGCCGTCAAGGAGGACACCGCCATCGGCATCCTGTTCGCGGCGGCGCTCGCCCTCGGCGTCGTCCTGATCAGCACGGTGCGCTCCTACGCCACCGACCTCACGCACATCCTGTTCGGGAACGTACTCGGGGTGAGCCCCGGCGACCTGTGGCTCACCGGCATCCTCGCGGTCGCCGTCCTGGCCACCGTCGTGCTCCTCTACAAGGAGCTGCTGCTCGCCTCGTTCGACCCCGTCCTCGCGCACACGCTCGGACGCCGCCCCGAACTGCTGCGCTTCGTCATGCTGTTCCTGCTGGCGTTCACCGTCGTCGTGAGCCTGCAGACGGTGGGCGTCGGCCTCGTGGCCGCCATGCTCGTCACGCCGGCGGCCACGGCCTACCTCATCACGCGC
>CAIXSE010000821.1 GCA_903921965.1 uncultured Thermoleophilia bacterium
AGCTTGTCGAGCGTGCCGCCGGTGTGGCCCAGCCCCCGGCCGGACATCTTGCCGAAGACGGCGCCGCAACTCGCGACCAGCGGCGCCAGCACGAGCGTGACCTTGTCGCCGACGCCGCCGCTCGAGTGCTTGTCGAGCACGGGGCGGCGCACCACGCGCAGGTCGAGCAGCTTGCCGCTCTCGACCATCGCCCGGGCCAGATCGACGGTCTCACCGTCGTCGAGGCCGCGCAGCGTCATGGCCATGAGCAGGGCACTCGCCTGGTACGGAGGCACGGCGCCGCTCACGGCGCCGTCGACGAACGCCTTGAGCCGCTCCGCGTCGAGGCGCTTGCCGTCGCGCTTCCAGGCGATCACGTCGTTCACGAAATCCACGGCTGCTCCCCCGGTCGCGGTAGGACGAGGCCGGGCCAGCGCGCCGCCACGGCGGCGCCGAGCCCGGCCGAGAGATCGTGCGCGGCGCCGGCGCCGCGCTCCAGGACCTCTTCGTGTGAGCCTACCTCGGCGGCCCGGTTGGCCACCAGCGCGAGGAGCAGGCACTCCGCCCCGGACGCGGCGGCGGCCCGCACCTCCGGCGCCGCCGACATGCCGACCACGTCGCCGTACGTCGCCAGCCAGGCCACCTCGGCAGCCGTCTCGAACTGCGGCCCGGCGACGGCGCAGTACACCCCGGTCCGCGCGACGAGACCACACCCGGCCAAGGCCCGCACCACGCGGACCGCGTCGTCGGCGCCGCACACCGCGAGGCGCGGTGGGACGGGACCGTCCGGCGGACGTTGCAGGTCGACGACCGCCGTGCAGACGACGACCACGCCAGGCTCGACCTCCGGCCGCAGCGAGCCGGTCGAGTTGGTGAGCACGACGCGCGTGACGCCGGCGGCCGCGAGCTCGCTGACCGGAAGCTCCAGCTCCGCCTCCGGCCGGCCCTCGTAGGCGTGCGCGCGGCCGCAGGCCAGGGCGAGGCGCAGCCTCTCCCCCCCTGCGGCGACCCCGCTCACGAGCCGCAGGACGCCGGCGTGGCCCGGCACCTCCGTGCGCGGCCAGCCGAGCTCGGCGTAGCCGAACTCGTCCTCGAGCACGGCCCCGCCGGGCATGGCTTCGAGGCCGGAGCCGAAGACGACGGCGGCCTGCGCGCCGAACGCGGCGAGCCGCCGGTGCGCGGCGGACGCCGCCATCAGGCCATCGACCTGCCGGGCAGCGGCGGCTCCTCGCCGGTCAGCAGGGCGAAGGCCGTGGCCCCCACGTCCTCCTGGGCGCCGTCCCACCGCCCCGCCTTCAGGCCGGTCGCCATGAGCGGCGAGTACTCGCGCGAGTGGTCGGTGCTCGCCGTCGTCGGGTCGACGCCGTGGTCGGCGCAGAGGATCATCGCGTCGCCCGGGCGCAGCAGCGTCAGCCACTCCCCCACGCCGCGGTCCACCGCCGCCAGCCCCTCGGCGAAGCCGGCCACGTCGTTGCGGTGGCCCCACACCTGGTCGAAGTCGACGAGGTTTGCGAACAGGAGCCCTTCGTCCATCTCGGTGAGGTGGCGGGTGCAGGCGGCGATGCCGTCGGAGTTGTTGGTGGTGTGGTCGTCGACGTCCACCCCGCGCTGCACGAAGATCTCCCCGATCTTGCCCACGCCCACGACCGGGACCCCGCGCTCGTGGAGCAGGTCGAGGTACGTGGGGCCGGACGGCTCCAGCGAGAAGTCGCGCCGGCGCGAGGTGCGCACGTAGCTCCCCGACGCGCCCGTGAACGGCCGCGCGATGACCCTGCCCACGGCGTGCGGGCCCTGCAGGATGTCGCGCGCCGCCTGACACCACTCGTAGAGCTGCCGCACCGGGACGACGTCCTCGTGGCAGGCGATCTGGAAGACCGAGTCGGCCGAGGTGTACACGATGGGGCGGCCAGTGGCCACGTGCTCGTCGCCGAGCTCGTCGATGACAGCGGTACCGGAGGCCGGCAGGTTGCAGAGCGTGCCCCGGCCGATGGCCCGCTCGAACGGCTCCATCACCTCGGGCGGGAACCCGTGCGGGTAGGTCGGGAACGGCCGCTCGAGCACGACGCCCATCATCTCCCAGTGGCCGGTGGTCGTGTCTTTGCCGGCGCCGTGCTCGAGGAGGCGGCCGTAGGTCGCCGACGGCCACGGCGAGCCCAGCGGCAGTCCGGTGACCTCCCCCAGCCCGAGACCGGTCATGTTGGGCAGCTCGACCTCCGAGCGCTCGAGGACGTGCCGCAGCGTGTCCGAGCCCTCGTCGCCGTAGGCCGCCGCGTCGGGCAGCTCCCCGGCACCCACGCCGTCAAGCACGCACACGAACACCCGCGTCATACCCGATCCTCCTCGTCGTCGCCTGCGGCCCGGTCCGGAGCGCCCTCCGGCGTCCGGCCCGCGCCACCGGGGTCGCCCGCCGGCCGCCGAGCCCGCGGGTGCGTCTCCAGGAACACCTCACGGAGGTGCTCGACGGTCACGTGAGTGTACAGCTGCGTGGTCGCGACGTTGGCGTGCCCGAGCATCTCCTGCACGCTGCGCAGGTCGGCGCCGGCCGCCAGCAGGTGCGTCGCGAACGAGTGCCGCAGGGTGTGCGCGCTCGCCTTGCCGACCAGGCCGGCGCGCGCCAGTGTCTTGCGCACCAGGTAGTCGAGGCCCTGGCGCGTCAGCGGAGCGCCCC
>CAIXSE010000822.1 GCA_903921965.1 uncultured Thermoleophilia bacterium
ATCCACTCGCAGCTCGCGGAGCTGCCCGCGCTCCGCGCCCGCGACGACCGCTCGCTGTGGGTGAACCCGGCCGACGCGGCGGCGCGCGCCCTCGCCGACGGGGACTCCGTCCTCGTCGAGAGCGCGCAGGGCCGCGTCCGCGTCCCGTGCCGGGTGACCGCCGACGTCATGCCCGGCGTCGTCTCGCTGCTCGCCGGGCTCTCGCCTCAGTTCGACGCCGACGGCACCGACCTCGCCGGCGCCGCCAACGTCCTCACCTCGAGCGAGCCGACGCTGCCCAGCCGCGGCTGCCGCATGCACTCGACGTGGGTGGAGGTGCGGGCGGCGGACTGACCCGGGCCGGGCGCGCCTCGGCGGGCGTCGCCGGTCGGGCGCCGTGCCGCGTCCCTGGGAGTCTCGACTCGCGCCGCCGTCCCGGATCTCTCACGCCACGCGGGCCACCAGGTGTGGGGAGCTGGGCCCACCCGGACGGTTTCCCCGGTCGGCGCAAGAGGAACCTGAGAAGTGGGCCCCTGTTTCGGACAACGGGAGCAGGACTCGGAGGTGCGCCATGAGACACTCCAAGCTCAAGGGCCTCGTCGTGGCAGTGGCGGCCGGCGTCTCGACGTTCGCGGTCGGTGTGTCGAGTGCCTGGGCGACGACCACGCCGCCGGGAGCCTACCTCTGGCCGGGGAACGCTGCCGGCGACACGCTCGCGGTGGTCGTGGCGGCAGTGGTCGTGGCGGTCACGGTCGCCGTGGCGGCCGCCTACGGAGTCGTCACGCTGCGCACGCAGCTCGTGCGTGGGAAGGCGGCCGACGTCCACGATCTGCACGCCGCCCAGCGCCCCTCGGGCGACCAGCGGAAGGCCGCGTGACGGCACACGAGACCCGGCGGGCGGGGCCGCCTGGCGGCGTCGCCCGCCATCTCGTCTCTGCCTGGTGATCGTCCAGGCGGTCAGGCGTCTGGCCCGGGGCCGGCCTCCTGCGGCGCGTCCCCGGGCAGCACGACGTCGCCGTCCCTGCCCGGCCCGGTCTCGCCGGCGCGCTGGGCCGTGCGCAGCGCCAGCAGGTCCTTGCCCAGCACCCAGCCGGCCGAGGCCAGCGGGATCGCCAGCAGCACGCCCACGATCCCGCCCAGGCTGGCGCCGATCAGTGCCGCGATGAACACGACGAGCGGGCTCAGCGCCACCGTCTTGGAGTACACGAGGGCCTGCAGCACGTTGTTCTCGAACTGCTGATAGACGATGAAGAAGACCACGAGCACGATGCCGTCCACGAGGCCGCCGGTCGCGAACCCCACGATGCACACGATCACGGCGCCGATGGTCGCGCCCACCAGCGGGATGATGTCGAGGATCGCCACGAGCACGGCCAGCGTCTCGGCGTAGGGCACGCCGAGGACCTTGAGGACGATGTACGAGGAGATGCCGGCCACCGCGCTGATGGCGAGGTTGCCGCGCACGTAGCCGCCGGTGGAGCGCAGGAAGTTCTGCCCGATGCGCTCGGCCCACACGCGACGTTCTCCGGTCAGGATGGTGGTGAAGGAGAGCCACGCGCGGGGCCCCTCGATCAGCAGCATCACCATGATGGTGAGGATGGTGATGGTGGCGGCGATGATGGAGGCCGCGCGCGTGAGCGCGCTCACGATCGTCGCCTGGTTGCCCATCACGACCTTGCCGACCGCCTCCGGCGTGATGCTCCGCAGGCGTTCGACGACGTGCAGGTTGACCTCGGCCCAGCGCAGCGCCCCGCCGGGCCCGAACAGCGAGTCCACGAGGTTCGGCAGCGCGCGGATGAAGTCGTCGGCCTGCGTGACCACCGGCCAGGCGATCGCCACCACCGCGCCGGCGATGAGGAGCACCGTCGCGAGCGAGACGACCAGCGAAGCCAGGATGCGGTTCCAGCGGTGCCGTTCCAGCCAGGCGACGACCGGCTGCAGCGCCACGGCCAGCACGATGCCGATGACGATCCACAGCAGGATGCTGCGGATCTGCCACAGCACCATGACCAGGCCGAGGATCACCAGGACGGTGACGGTGGCGATGGCGCTGCGCCGTATGATCTCCCCCGCCGGCAGCTGTGGCGGCTGCGGTGTGACCCCGTTCACCGGTGGAGCGCCCCTCTCGTCGCGTGGTCGGCAGGCCGTGAGCGTATCACCCCGCCCCGGTCCTGCGCTGGGCCGGCCGGTCTCAGCCGGCCGTACGGTGCGGTCGTGACGACTGCTGATACCATGAGGCGGTGGCGCCCGTCGCGGGCCGCTGCCCACCGTGGGCCCATAGCTCAGTCGGTTAGAGCAGTCGACTCATAATCGATCGGTCGCTGGTTCGAGTCCAGCTGGGCCCACCACGTTGTCACATTGACCGCGTTTCTCCCTGCAGATCGCGGTAGTCAGCCCGCCCGTTCGTCCATCGGGTCGACGCATGGGAGAGCGACGGCAGGAGCAGGCCTCGACCGACGGTACCGGGGCTCTGATCGTAGTGGTCTGTCTTCCGGGCGGGCTCGTGCCTTGCGGGCCGGCTGCCGGAGGGAGACACTGAGCACTCGTCAAGAGTCCCGACCTGAGGCCGCAGGCCGCCGGACGAGGCGCGGAGACCAGACATGCCAGTCGCGTTGATGATCGAAGTGGAGCAGGAAGAGGACGGCCGCTGCATCGCCGATGCCGTCGAACGGCGCGTCGGCGGACGCTTCGTGCGTGCCGGGAAGAGGGCTCGCAGGGGCCGCTGCGCGGGCTTGTCCTGCCGCTGAGCCGCGGATGCAGGGGAGAGACGGCACCAGTGCCCACCTTCAGGACGGTCACCGTGGAGCTCGCCTACGCGCGCTCGCTCCCCCACCTCTACGCTCGGCATCCGCGTCACGAGGAGCCCCAGCCGGTCGCCATGCTCTGCCGGTACGACGGACGAGCGCTGATGGCGACCTACGAGCTGCTCTTCGACGACGGCTGCAAGCGGGTACTGCGGGGCGAGGACACGATCCTCGTGGCCGAGGATCAGAGCCGCGAGTAGAAAGGGGCACCGGCCGATGAGGAGAACCGCGACCGGCGCTCAGACGACGGCCCCCATCCCGCGACCGGCGGCCTCCGTGCCAGCTGGCTACCGCCCGGAAGTCCGAAGGCCGTCCCCTCAGGTCCGCCACGTCGCGTCGTGTTCCGGGTGACCCGCGACAGAGCGGCTCCACCTGATCCTTGACGGCGGCTCCGGCCGATGCTTGACAGTCGCCCATCCCCAAGAGGAGGTGGACCACGCTGGCGGAGCTGTCACCGGCACCTGTCTCGCGCGCGGCCGCCTTGGTCTGCTATACTGCCAGGCAACGGGTCAAGTAGGCCCGCGGAACTGCGACGTGATGTACCGCATGTTCGGAGCGGTTGTCGCGTCTTTTTTGTTCCCGCAAGGGACGGAAGGATTGATCAGCATGGCGACAGGCAAAGTGAAGTGGTTCAGCGCCGAGAAGGGCTACGGGTTCATCGAGCAGGAGGGCGGCGAGGATCTCTTCGTCCACTTCTCGGAGATCCAGGGCGAAGGCTACCGGTC
>CAIXSE010000823.1 GCA_903921965.1 uncultured Thermoleophilia bacterium
CAGCCGCAGGCTGAAGTTCTCGCGGATCAGGCCGGCGAGCCCGCGTCCCGTCACGACCCCGACGCGGGCGTTCATCTCCTGCACCACGGCCAGCACCGGCGTGATCACCACGAGCAGCCAGATGAGGCTGTAGCCGTAGCGCGAGCCGATGACCGACCAGGTGGTGATGCCGCCGGCGTCGTTGCCGGCGTTCGCGGCGATCAGCCCCGGGCCCACCATGCTCAGGATGACGAGCAGGCGGCTGCGGCCGATGCGGCGGACGAGGCTGGTGCGGCCTACCGCCTCACGGGGCCGCTCGCGTACCCGCGCCATCGAGGCCTCCTCAATGGAAGATCCTCGGCAGGCGCTTCTTCCACGCGAGCGGGAGCACCAGGTCGATGGCGTCGTCCACGGTGATGATGCCGTGGATCTCGCCCTCCTCGTCGACGACCGGGAGGGCCAGCAGGTTGTACTTCGCGATGAGCTCCGTGATCTCGTCCTCGGTGCCCGTGGTGAGGATCGAGACCGGGTTCTCGGTCATGAAGTCGCGGACCTTCTTCTCGGGCGGTGTGGTGAGCAGGTCGCGCAGCGAGAACACGCCGCGCAGCTTGTCCGAGCGGTCGACGACGTAGATGTAGTACACGGTCTCGGCGGTCTCGGCCTGCTCGCGCAGCCGCTCCATGGCGTGCTCCGCCGTGTCGTCGAGGCGCGCCCAGGCGTAGTCGGTCGTCATGATGCCGCCGGCCGAGTGCTCGGGGTAGCTCAGCAGCTCCTGCAGGTCCTCGGCGTCGTCCTTGCGCATCATCGCGATGAAGTGCCGGCGGCGGTCGTCGGGAAGGTCGGCGAGCAGGTCGGCGGCGTCGTCCGGCGACATGTTGGCGAGCAGCTCCGCGGCCTTGTCGTCGGGCAGGTCCATGAGGAGCGACGCCTGGTACGACGGGTGCATCTCCTCGAAGGTGTCGGCGGCGAGGTCGTCCTCGAGCGCGTCCAGCACGGCCGCGCGCTCGTCGGGCGAGAGCTCGTGCACCAGGTCGGCGATGTCGGCCGGGTGCAGCAGTTCGAGCTTGGTGTGCGGCACGGAGAGGTGCACCGAGCTGTCGTCGGTGTGCTCGACGTCCACGTCTTTCCAGTCGATGAGGTGCGGCTTGGTCCGCTGCCGCCCCTTGGCGAGGCGCTCGCTGACCTTGGCGAGGCCGACGCGGCGCATGATCGCCGAGCTGGAGACGTCCACGCCCATCACGTGCACGTCGTTGCCGGTGCGCAGCAGCTGGATGTCGTTCACGCGGATGACCTTGCGGCCCTCGGTGTCGACCAGCTGCTTGTCGAGGAAGGTGGCCGACAGCAGCAGCTCGCCCGGCCGCGGCTCGCGCTCGGCGAGCTCGGCCGCCGGCACGCGCAGCAGCGTGCCCGACTCCTCGAAGCTGGCGACCTGGTTCCACGCGGCGTACAGCACCCTGCCGCGCCGCTTCACGGCCAGCGCCGTGACGACGGGGTAGGTGGGGGTCGAGGAGACGACGAGGTCGTGGAGCGTGCCGCACGGCTTGTCGGAAGAGTCGCGTACGGAGCTGCCCAGCAGCTTGCTCAGGAAGAACACCGGCGCTCACCTCCTCCAGGGCCCATCGGCCTGCAGACACGAAAAAACCTTCCTCGCGGAAGGCTCTCCCGGCAGGGCTGGAGGAGCGGTCCTCACTCGTCCCAGCTTTAGCACAACACACCGTAGAGGTCAGGGCCTCAGCCGTCTTGGGCAAAACCTTGGTCCGGTAGTGCCTGTTCTACCCGTTGGCGTCTCTGGACGTTTCCGGGCAACGGCCTCTATGTGTGTCGGAGCCTCACCTAACGAGGAACGCGCCGTACTTGACGCCCCTGAAACGTATCCCCCCGCGCGCGGGACTGTCAAGGCGGCCGCCGGTGGTATACTCCGGCCTGCCGGGGCCGGCGCCGTGCGAGGCGCCGGCTCTCGTGCGAGGGGCCTCCGGACACGCCGTCAACAGCAGCCGTGATCATCACCGTCACACCCAACGCAGCGGTCGACAAGACGCTCACCGTCCACAACTTCCAGACGGGCTTCCGCCACCGCGCCAGCGACGGGCTCACGCTCCCGGGCGGCAAGGGGGTAAACATCGCGCGCGCCCTCAAGGCGCTCGGCCAGCCGGTCATCGTCACCGGCCTCGTGGGCGGGCGCGCCGGGCAGCTCATCGTCGAGGGCCTGCAGCGCGAGAACATCCTCAACGACTTCGTGCACATCAGCGGCGAGAGCCGGACGTCCACCGCCGTCGTCGACCCCACCACCAGCCTCCAGACCGAGGTCATCGAGTACGGTCCGGTGGTCACGCCCCAGGAGGTCGAGGCGTTCCTCGACAAGATCGAGTACCTCGCCAAGGGTGCCCGCTTCCTCATCCTCGCGGGCTCGCTGCCGCGCAAGATGGAAGAAGACTTCTACGCCGTGGTCATGCAGCGGGTGCGGCGCTTCCGCGGGTACGTCGTGCTCGACAGCGCGGGAGTGCCGCTGCGGCACGGCATCAAGGGCCGCCCGCACCTCGTGGTGCCCAACGTCCGCGAGGCCGAAGACCTCGTCGGGCACGAGTTCCACGACGACCAGGACATCGTCGACGCCACCGGCTACATCTGCGACATGGGTGCGCGCAACGCCATCATCAAGACGGCGTACGGGTGCGTGGCGCGGTTCCAGGTGGGGCGCCGCCAGCGCGTGTTCCGCGCGGCCATCGAGCCGCTGGAGAGCGTCGTCAGCACGGTGGGCTCGGGCGACGCCTTCGTGGCCGGCTTCGTCAGCGCCCGCTTCCAGAAGCTCGACCTGCCGGAGTGCCTGCGCCAGGGCCTGGCGGCGGGCGCCGCCAACACCCAGCGCTACGGCGCCGGCATCCTCGACCCCGACACCTTCGCCGGCCTGCTCGACACCACCGAGGTCGACGAGGTCGCCGGCGCCGGCCGCGTCGCCGACTGACCGCCGCAGGCCCGTCAGCCGACGGGGCAGCGTAGCGGCACCGGCTACTGACCGCCGAAGCCAGGCCAGCTGACGGGGCGCCGCAGGGGCACCGGGTCCTGACCGCCGCGGCCCGTCAGCCGACGGCGCGCCGCACTGGTTCCGGCTCCTGGCCGCCGCGGCCCCTGAGGCCGCGCCCTCCAAGTCTCCTGCCCGCTTCCCGCCTCGTCCCGGGCGCATCCCTAAAGCGCTGAGCCCAGCCTGTCGACAATGCTCCCGAGGCCAGTGGGACGCGTCTGTCCGGGGCCGCGTACATCCAGGGCGAGGAGGAACGGCATCGAGGCGCTGGCGA
>CAIXSE010000824.1 GCA_903921965.1 uncultured Thermoleophilia bacterium
CGCTGTACAGGCCCAGCAGCATGACCCCGCCCGGGCGCAGCAGGCGCAGCAGGCGGCGCCAGCCGTCCAGCGGGTCGTCGAGGTGGTGCAGCACGCCGGCGCACACGACGACGTCGAACTCGCGCTCCCAGCCGTCCAGGCGCAGCAGGTCGGCCTGCCACAGGTCGACCTCGACCCCCAGACGCTCGGCCATGAGCTCCGTGTACGCGAGGCTGGCGCGCGAGAGGTCGAAGCCGGTGAGGGTCGCCGGACGCCAGGCGAGGGCGATGCTCAGGAGCTCCCGCCCGGTGCCGCAGCCGGCCACGAGCACGCGCGGGCGGCGGAGGGACAGAGGGGGTTCCCAGCGCCCGCCGGCGAGCAGCCGGAGGCGCCGGTCCAGGTCCACCGGTTCCAGGTGCGAAAGCCGTTCCCAGCGGGGGTACGGGTTGGCCTCGTATTGCTCGCGGACCGCGGCGGAGGTGCCGGCCGAGACCTCCGTGAGCGCCGGGATGCGCCGGGCGCGCTCGGCGAGTCCGGCCGGCGGCCCGCCGGGGTCGTACATGGCGCGCACCCAGTCCGGCGCCGAGGCAAGGCGTGCCTCCTCCTCGGCGCCGACGGCCCACGCCGCCTCGTTGAGCCGGCACTGCGCGGCCAGCGCCCGGGCCGGCTCCGGGACCACGCGCGGCGGCGCCAGGCACAGCTCCCGCCGCGCCTGCGTGAGCTCCCGCTCGAGGACCAGGTCGGTCACGATGGCCGAGCGGAGGAGGGTGGGCAGGAGCGGGTGCTCGAGAGGCGTGGATGAGGCCCTGACGAGGGCTGCTGCCGCCGCGGCGAGCAGCGCCGGGTCCACGTAGTCGTCCTGCAGGAGCGCAGCGAGGCGCTCTGGTGAGCGCAGCCGCAGGGCCAGCCCCGGCCGCTGCGCGAGGCACCGAGCGAGGCCGAGGTGGCAGCCGAGGTGCCGCGGCTGCTCGTCCAGGGCGCGCTCGTAGCACTCCAGCGCCCCCTGGTACCGCCCGAGCTCGCGGCGGGCGTCGCCGAGGGCGACCAGGACCGGCACCGAGCCGGGGTGCCGCCCGGCCAGTCCGTTCAGGCGCTGCTCCGCCGCCGCCGCGTTGCCCTGCAGGCAGAGCAGCACGGCGAACCCGGCCGAGGCGTCGAGCTGCCCGGGGTCGAGGGTCAGGGACCGCCGGTAGAGCTCGGCCGCGTCCGCGAGCCGGCCCTGGAGCCGGCGCTCGGTGCCGAGACGGGCCAGGCCCGCGGCGTCTTCAGGTTCGGGATCCTCGTGGCGCATGGCCGTCCTATTGTGCACCCGGCGACGGTGCCCGGGGGAACCTGGGGTACGTCGTCGGCCCCGGATGTCCCGTGTCTCATGGAAGTCCGTACGAATCGGTGCGTCTTCCTTCAGTACGAGCCCCCAGCTGCCGAAGCTTGAGGAGTACACTCCGGGGACGCGCGGGGCCGTGTGACGGAGGGACCGTCCCGGACAGTGCCCGGGCGAGCCGTAGCCATGACCGTCGATACGTGGGAGGGACCAAATGCCGAAGATCTACCTGGTGCTGTACCTGGTGCTGATGATCGGGATCATCGTCGCCGTCGACTTCATCTTCCTGAGGCACCAGACCGGTCTTCGGCTGGCGGTGAACGTCGGCATCGTCGCGGTGTTCGTCGCCATCTACTTCCTCGTGCTGCGGAAGCACGGCGGCTGAGGCCGGGCGGCGCCGGCCGAAGGGGTCCGCGCGGCGGTCCGGCCTACGGCAGCGTCGCGACGGCCCGTTCGATGAGGCGCAGCAGCGGCGCGGGGAACACGCCGAAGACGATGAGGGCGGCGGTGAGGACGGCGAGGACGACGCCGGAGGCGGCGCCGGCCGCCGTCCTCACGCTCTGCTCGTCCGGCTCGCGCACCCACATCGCGACGATCACGCGCAGGTAGTAGTAGATGCTGAGCGCGCTGGTCAGGACGAGCACGACGACCAGCGTCCACAGGCCCGCGCCCGCGCCGGCCGTCACCAGGTAGAACTTGCCGATGAAGCCCATGGTCAGCGGCATGCCGGCCAGCGAGAGCAGGGCCACGGTGAAGGCCGCGGCCGTCCAGCGGCGCGTGCGCGCGAGGCCGCGGTAGTCGTCGATCCACTCTGCCTCGCGCTCCGGTGTCGAGAGCGCCGTCACCACACCGAACGCCACCAGTGACGTGGCGAAGTAGGCGAAGAGGAAGAACGTGACGGCCACCGGCGCGCGCTCCCCGCTCGCCAGGAAGGCGACCAGCACGTAGCCGAGGTTGGCGATGGAGGAGTACGCCAGGATGCGCTTCACGTTGTCCTGACGCAGCGCCAGCAGGTTGCCGGCCACCATGGAGGCGATGGCCACGGCGGCGAAGACCCAGAACAGCGTCGCGCCGGTGTCTTGGCCGACCGGGCCGAAGAAGCGCAGCAGGAGGGCGACCATGGCGCCCTTGGAGACGGTCGCGATGTACGCGGTCACCGGCGCGGGGGCGCCCTGGTACACGTCGGGCGTCCACATGTGGAAAGGCACGACGGCGAGCTTGAAGCCGACGCCGCCGAGGAGCATCACGACGCCGAGCACGACGACGGCGCCGGCGCCGGAGAGCCCCGACGCCAGCAGCGGGGCGAGGCCGCTGACCGTCATCTGGCCGGTCTCGGCGTAGACGAGCGCCATGCCGAAGACGAGGAAGGCGGAGGTGGCGCCGGCGAGCACCAGGTACTTCACCGCCGCCTCGACGAAGCGCTCGCGGTAGATGGGGTACACGACGAGCGCGTACAGCGACACGCTGAGGATCTCGAGCCCCAGGAAGAACGAGGCGAAGTGCGTGGCGGCCACGAGGGCGGCTCCGCCGAGCGTGGCCGTGAGCAGCAGCACGTAGTACTCCTCCGGCGGCACCCCGCGGCGCTGCAGGTACCTGTACGAGATGAGCGCCACGGCCGCCGTCGCGCCTGCGATGAGGCCGATGTAGAGCAGCGTGTAGTCGTCCATGATGAGCAGCGGCGTGACCTGGCGCTGCGCCTGCGTGGCGGCGACGAAGAGGGAACCGACGGTCGCCGCCAGCCCGGCCAGCGTGAGCACGAGCGCCAGCAGGTGGGAGCGGTGGAAGGCGGCGGCGAGCATGACGACGACCGCCGCCAGCGTCAGCACGACGAGCGGGAGCAGGGTGATGACGTCGGCGGGCTTCACTCGGCGTCCCCGGTCGTCGCGCCGGCATCGCTGAGCGCCGGGGCGGTCGCGTCCGAGCCGGTCGCGGCAGCGCCCGCGCTCGCCTCGCCCCGGTCCAGCCCGCTGCCGGCAGTCAGCGCCTGCACCGCCGTGACGGCCTGCCGCGCCGTGGTGATCACCGGCTGCGGGTAGAAGCCGAGCACCACGAGGGCCGCGATCATGGCGCCGAACATGCCCAGCTCGCGCGGCCCCAGGTCGGGCATCTTCCAGCCGTGCGTCTCCCTGCCCTGGAAG
>CAIXSE010000825.1 GCA_903921965.1 uncultured Thermoleophilia bacterium
ACCACGAGTCGCTTGACGCCCTCATGGCCGGGCTGACCGCCTGGCGGTTCTGGCAGGGGCTGGCGACGGACGTCGGCGACGACCGCGACGGCCGCATCTGGCTGCCGGTGCCGCCGAACGAGCTGCGGGACTCCTACGGGCGGCTGACGCCGCGCGAGGCGCGCGCGGCGCTGCGCCGCGCCTGAACCCTTAGTCCCGCGCGGCGCCCGGTCCGCGCGCCGCGCCCGGTCACATCACGATCTTGTTGAGCGGGAACTCCACGATGCCCTCCGCGCCGACCTCCTTGAGGCGCGGGATGATGTGGCGCACCACGCTCTCCTCGAGGATCGTGTTCACGGCCACCCAGCCGGGATCGCTGAGGTGCGACACGGTGGGGTTGCGGAGCGCGGGGAGGAGGTCGAGCACGGCGTCCAGGTCGGCGGCCCGCACGTTGAGCATGAGGCCGACCTTGTCCAGGGCGGCGATGGCGCCCTGCAGCAGGAGGGCCATGTCTTCGATCTTCTGCCGCTTGCCGGGATCGTCCCAGGCGTCGCGGTTGGCGATGAGCTGTGTGGTGGACTGCAGCACGGTCTCGACGATGCGCAGCTTGTTGGCACGCAGCGACGAGCCGGTCTCGGTGACCTCGACGATGGCGTCGGCGAGCTCCGGCAGCTTGGCCTCGGTCGCCCCCCAGCTGAACTCGACCTTCGCCGTGACGCCGCGCTCCTCGAGCCAGCGCTTCGTGACCCCCACGAGCTCGGTCGCCACGACGCGGCCCTCGAGGTCGGCCGGCGTGCGCACGTCCGAGTCGTTGGGCACGGCCAGCACCCAGCGCACCTTGCCGAAGCTCTGCTTGGCGTAGACGAGGTCGCACACGTGGTGCACGTCGGCCTGGTTCTCGACGACCCAGTCATGGCCTGTCAGCCCACAGTCGAGAGCCCCGTCTTCCACGTACCGCGCCATCTCCTGGGCGCGCACGAGCATGCACTCGATCTCGGCGTCGTCGATCGCGGGGAAGTAGGAGCGCGGCGCCACCGTGATGAGGAACCCCGCGCGGCGCATGAGGTCGATCGTGGCGTTCTCGAGGCTGCCCTTGGGCAGGCCGAGCTTGAGGATCATCCGGGTCTCCTTGCGACGGGCCGGGGACGCACGCGGGGTGCGCTTCGGGCGGGGTCTGCGACCGCTGCCGCGGGCAGCGGCTCGCGTGAAGGGGCAATCCTACCAGCACGCCGGGGTCGGGAGGCGGGCGTGCCGTAGAGGTCCGGGGAGGGCGCGGCGGGGCCCCTCGCGGGCCCGCGCCCTCACTCCACCCAGTCGAGCGGGTAGCGGCCCCAGGTGCGGGCGGCCTCGGCGACGGCGTGGAGCACCTCGTCGGGCACCTGGAAGGGGATCTCGCCGTGCCCGTCTGCCAGCACGTAGCCGCCGCCCGGGCCCGCGGCCGCCAAGGCGGCCTTGACCTCGGCCTCGGCCTCGGCCGGCGTCCAGTGCCGCATCGCGATGCCGTTGAGGTTGCCGAGCAGTGCGACCTTGCCGCCGGCCGCGCGCTTGAGCTCGGCGAGGTCCTCGTCGGGGCCGACCTGCACGGCCACGGCCCCGGTCTGCGCCATGTCGCCGATGATCTCCAGGCAGCGGCCCGAGGCGACGTTGAGGGCCACGCCGCCGTGGATGCGCGCCAGGGTACGCGCGGCGATGCGCCCGGCCACGTCGCGGTAGACCCGCGGCGACACGACGGTGGTGGACGCCACCGGGTCGGCGAAGCCGACGGCCGTGGCGCCCGCCGCGAGCTGCGCGTTGGCGACCGCGACACAGTACTCCTCGTTGACCGCGACGAGCCGCTCGAAGAGGTCCGGGCGGTCGCGCATGAGGAGGAGGTAGCGCTCGAAGCCGAGCTGCATCACGGGCAGCGAGAAGGGTGCGACCACGCCGCCGATGATGGGCACGTCCTGCGAGCGCCGGGCGAGCCCTTCGATGACGCGGAGCGTCGCGCCGACCGCCGGGTTGCCGTCGATCTCCGGCGGCTCGAGCGTGCGGATGTCCTCGATGTCCGTGATGAACGGTTCGCCGGCGTTCGGCGGGCCGTCGTCGCGGAAGATGACCTCGGCGCCCCACGCTTCGACGTCGGCGGCCGCGTAGGGTGCTCCGACCAGGCAGTCGTGACCGAACTTCTCGCGCAGGCGCAACTGCCCCTCGACGATCAGGTCGGGGTCCTGCAGGTAGCCAGGGAGCGGGACCTGGAGCTCCCTGGCTCCGTGCATCGTGAACAGGAGGAACAGGGGGACGCGGTCGGGCTCTTCGTAGCGGAGGGTGGTGAGCACCCGCTCGAGGGGCGTCATCGAAGGCTTCATCGCGGCCCCTCCTCAAGGACGCCGCGCACGAGGCGCAGGGCGTCTGTCGAGTTCATCCCCGCGCCGTCGGCGCCGACCTCGCGCCACAGGCCGGGATCCATGCGGAACGGCGCGCCGCCGACGAAGAGCGCCGGCCGGGCACCGAGCTCGGCGAGGCCGTCGGAGAGGTCGCGGACCCTGAGCGCCGCCGGCAGCATCAGCGTGGACACCAGCACGATGCGGGGCTCCTCGGCCCGGCAGCGCGCGACGACGTCGCGCGGCGACAGGCCGTGCCCGTAGTCTTCGACGGCGTACCCGGCCGAGCGCAGCGCCGAGAGCACGAGGCGCTTGCCGAGCACGTGGTGGTCCTCGAGGACGACGATGGCGATGCCGGGGCCGCCGGCGGCCGGCCGGGCGTTCGGCAGCACCTCGGCCACGACCTCTTCGGCGAGGACGCCGCTCAGGTACAGCGTGGCCAGCGAGATGGTGCCGGACTCCCAGGAGGTGCCGATGTGCTCGAGCGCCGGGACGATGACGGCTTCCGAGACGGAGACCGGGTCCTTGTCTCCCAGGTCGTCGCGGATCACGGCGCGGGCGGCGGCCCTGTCGCCGCGCAGCAGCGCCTGCTCGAACGCCTGTGCCTGGTCCCGGCCGTCCACCCTCTGTCCTCCTCGAGACGTCGCCCCCTCCGGACCCGCCGTGGAGAGTCTACTACCCGCAGACTCCGCGGCGTAACGCACGGTCACCGGTTCCGGTAGGATGCGCGCGATGCAGTACCGCACGTTCGGCAGCCTCGACCTCGCACCCTCGGCGCTCGGCTTCGGGGCCATGCGCCTGCCCGTCCTCACGGAATCCGACGGCAGGCCCGACGCCACGCGCATCGACCACGACGCCGCGACCGCGTTGTTCCGGCGGGCCGTCGACGGCGGTGTGAACTACGTCGACACCGCCTGGATGTACCACGGCGAGACCAGCGAGGCGTGGCTGGGCGAGGCTCTCAAGGACGGCTACCGCGAGAAGGTCAAGGTCGCCACGAAGATGCCGGTCTGGCACGTGCACGAGCCCGGCGACTTCGACCGTCTGCTGGCGATCCAGCTGGAGCGCCTGCAGCTCGACGCGGTGGACTTCTACCTGCTGCACAGCCTGGACGAGCGGCACTGGCGCATGGTCGTGGAGCAGGGCCAGCTCGCGGCCGCGGAGCGCGCCCTGGCCGACGGGCGCATCGGGCACCTGGGCTTCAGTTTCCACGGCGAGGCGGCGCTGTTCCCGCGGATCCTCGAGGCGAGCGACGTGTGGGAGTTCTGCCAGATCCAGCTGAACTACATGGACGAGGAGTTCCAGGCGGGCCGCGCCGGGCTCGAGCTGGCCGCGGCGCGCGGCCTCGGGGTGATCGTCATGGAGCCGGTGCGCGGCGGCATGCTGGCGCAGCGTGTGCCGCCGGCGGTGCAGGCGCTCTGGGACGCTGCCCCCGTGCGGCGCACACCCGCGGAGTGGGCCCTGCAGTGGGTCTGGAGCCTGCCGGAGGTCTCGTTCCTGCTCAGCGGCATGACGACCATGGAGCAGGTCGAGCAGAATCTCGAGTACGCCGGCCGCTCGCGGCCGGGTCTGCTCACGCAGCCGGAGCTCGACGTCGTCGCGCGGGTGCGCGACGTCTACCGCGAGCTCAGCCCGGTCCCGTGCACGGCCTGCCGCTACTGCCTGCCGTGCCCGCAGGGCGTCGCCATCCCCGAGATCCTCGGGCTCGTGAACGACGCGTCCATGTACGGCGACCCGGCGCGCCAGCGGCTGCAGTACACCTGGCTGGACGAGGGCGCGCGCGCCGGACGGTGCACGGCCTGCCGCGACTGCGAACCGCTCTGCCCGCAGGGCATCGCCATCGCGGGCTGGATGGAGAGGGCGCAGACGCTGCTCGCCTCCTGAGCGCTCCGCGGCGGCCGTCTGCGGACGTCGCGTCCATCGCCATGCTAGTGACGTCGTCGTGCCGGGGTCGTATGCTCCCCCGGGTGACCTGGCCACCTCACTCCGGAGTGAAGCTTGCCGCTGCGGATCCTCTTCGTAGAAGACAGTGACGACGACGCTGAGCTCATGCTCCGCCGCCTGCGCGGCGCGGGCGTCGAGCCGCAGTGGGACAGGGTCGACGGCGAGGAGGGCCTCAAGGCCGCCCTGGCCACCGCCTCGTGGGACGTGGCCCTGGTCGACTTCAACCTGCCGGGGTTCAGCGGTCCGCTCGCCCTGGCGACCGTCGCGGAGATGGCGCCCGACGTGCCCGCGATCACCGGGACGGGCGCCATCGACGAGGACACCGCCGTGGCCACGCTCACCGGCGGCGCGGTCGACTACGTGCTCAAGGACAACCTCGCGCGCCTCGCGCCCGCCGTGCGGCGCGCGGTGGAGGGCGCGGAGCTCCGCCGGCAGCACCGCGCCGCCGAGGAGCGCGCGCGCCTCGCGCTGTTCGTCACGGACAGCTCGCCCATCGGCTCGGTCACCCTCGCCGAGGACGGCACAATAGTCGCGGCCAACGCGTCCTTCGCCGAGCTGCAGGGCGTGTCGCGCGAGGACCTCATCGGACAGTGCTTGTGGGAGAGCAACCTCAACCTGTCGGCGGAGTGGTGGGACGGCGTGCTGCGGACCGTGCGCGAATACGGGCGGTTCGAGGCCGAGACGCGCCTCCTCCGCAGGGACGGCGAGGAACGCACGCTCGATGTCGTCATCAGCGGGCTCGAGTACCGCGGCGAGCAGTTCTTCGTCGGCTGGATGCGCGACAGGACGGCGACGCGCGAGACCGAGAGGCGCGCCCGCGAGACAGAAGCCCTGTACCGCCGTATCGTCGAGACTGCAGGTGAGGGCATCTGGGTCGTGGACGGCGAGTTCCGCACAACGTTCGTGAACCGCCAGATGGCGGACCTGCTGCGGTGCACGCCCGAGGAGATGACCGGGCGGCCCGCGACCGACTTCATGTTCGATGACGACCTGCCCGAGCACGGTGAGCAGGTGCGGGAACGCAGGCTCGGGACTCCCGGTGACTACCTGCGCAGGCTCCGCAGGTCCGACGGGTCCGCGCTGTGGGCGCGGGTCAAGTCCGTCCCGGAGCTGGGGCCGGACGGGGAGCTCCTCGGCTCGTTCGGGATGTTCACCGACGTCACCCAGCGCCTCGTCGCCGAAGAGGCGCTGCGCAACGAGCAGGCGAACCTCGCCGCGATCTTCGCGTCGTCGCCGGTCGCGATGCTCGTCTTCGACGAGGACATCAAGGTGGTGCGGATCAACCGGGCTGCCCTGGCTCTGGCCGTGGGCTGCGCCGAAGAGCAGCTCGAGCACGTGGCGACGAGCGAGCTGGACTGCGGGCCCGCGCTGGGATGCACACACGCCGACGACGACCCCCAGGGGTGCGGGTTCTCGGCCGACTGTCCAGTGTGCCCCCTCCGCAACGGACTCACCGACGTGCTGAGCGGGGGCCGGTCGCTCCACGGCGTCGAGATGGCTCTCGACCTCGACGGCCGGGACGGCCCGCGACGCATCTGGCTCCGTGCCGGGACCCAGCCGGCGGTCATCAACGGCCGGCGACACGCGATCGTCGCCCTCGACGACATCAGCGAGGGCAAGCGGGCCGAGGAGGCGCTGCGCGCGAGCGAGACGCACTTCCGCGCCTTCTTCGAGCAGGCCGGCGTGGGGATGGCGACGACCAGCCTCGAGAAAGGCTGGATCGAGGTGAACGATGCCCTCTGCGGCATGCTCGGGTACGAGCGGCGGGAGTTGCGTGCCCTCACCTGGGCCGAGCTCACGCACCCCGCCGACCTCGGCGCCGACCTCGCTCAGTTCTCGCGCCTCGTCACCGGTGAGATCGACGACTACGCGCTGGACAAGCGCTTCGTCCGCAAGGACGGGGGCGTGGTGCACACGCATCTGACGGTGCGGGCGGTGCGGGACGAAGAGGGTCGGTTCGACTACATCGCGGCGATCCTCGAAGACATCACCGACCGTGAGCGAGCCGAGGCCGCACTGAGGGAGAGCGAGCACCGCTTCTCAGAGTTCGCCGACCACCTCCCCGGTGAGCTCTTCATCCGCGACCGCGAGCTTCGCTATGCGTACGTGAATCGCGGTCTCGCCGCCTGGCACGGCGTGGACCCTATGGCGCTGATCGGCAAGTCTCCGGAAGACCTGATGCCCCCGGATGAGGCGCCGGTCGTGCGAGAGCGCTGCGAGCGCGCCGTCGCAGGCGCGCTGTCAGAGAGTATCGAGGAGTGGCGGTCGCCCGACGGCGAGATGCACACCTTCAGTTCGCGGTACTTCCCGGTCCCCGTCGCCGCCGGCGAGACGATGCTCGGCGGCATCTCGTTCGACGTCACCGAGGAGCAGCGCGCCCAGGCCGAGGTCGCGCGTCAGGCCGAGCGCCTCAGGCGCACCGTCGAGGGCGCCGTGCTCGCCATGGGCCACGTGGTCGAGACCCGCGACCCCTACACCGCCGGCCATGAGCGC
>CAIXSE010000826.1 GCA_903921965.1 uncultured Thermoleophilia bacterium
CCACGGATGCGCCGGCCTGACGCGCGCCGTGCGCTGAACCGGCTCTTCGCGGCCACCGTCACGCTCGACGCGATCGCGGCGGCCGGTACCGTCTACATGCTCCACGAGGCGCAGTGGGTGCGCCGCGTCGACCGTGAGCTGCCCGCTCCGGGCGTCTCGCCCGACCTCGACGGCCTCGTCGTCGTGCAGCTGTCCGACTTCCACGCCGGGTTCCGCCCGAGCCTCAACCTGCGCGCCACGCGCAAGGCCGTGGACCTCGCTCTGGCGGCGCGGCCCGACCTCGTGCTCCTCACCGGCGACTTCGTCGGCAGGTCCACCGGCCACGAGGCCCTGGCCGCCCAGCTCCGCCGCCTGTCGGCGGCGGCGCCCCTGGGGGCCTTCGCCGTCCTGGGCAACCACGACCACGGCGAGAGCAAGTCGCCGTTCGTGGGCCCCACCGACGGGCGCCTGTTCCCCGCCGCCGCCGTGCGCCTGCTGGAGAACGACGCGGCGACGGTCTCGCGCGGCACCGGCGTCGTCCAGGTGGCCGGCATCGACGACACCGACGGCGGCCACGACGACCTGCCGGCCGTGCTCGCGAAGCTCGACCGCCGGCCGGGCGTGCTGCGCCTGCTCCTCACGCACCACGGCGAAGCGGTGGTGGGGACGGCGCCGGGCGACTTCCACCAGACCTTCGCCGGCGACACGCACGGCGGCCAGATCTGCCTGCCTCTGCCGGGCCGCCGCATCCTGCTCAGCGACCTGCGGGCGCGGTTCGCCGAGGGCGCCTACGACGTCGGCGGCCGGCAGCTCTACGTCACGCGCGGCGTCGGCACGAGCCTGCTGCCGTTCCGCGCCTTCTGCCGGCCCGAGGTCGTGGTGTTCCACGTGCGGGCCGGCGCGGGGTCCGGCGCGTGAGCCGCCGGTTCGGCGCCACGGTCCTGTTCGCCGTGGTCCTCTTCGCCGGGGCGGCCCAGATCGCCGCGTGCGGCACCGCGGCGAGCGACCCCTTCGTGGGCTCCTGGTGGGAGCCGTCCTCCGGCCGCAGGGTCGACGTCAAGGCCGCCGCCGGCGGCTACGAGGTGCGCGTCGGCGCGGATCTCAAGGCGTACCCGGCCGCCGAGAGCGGCGGCGAGCTGCGCGTCGCCCACCCCACTCTCGGCGACCTCGTCCTGAGGACCGCGCCGGACGGCGAGCTGGAGCTGGTCAGCGGCGGGACGGCGAGCCTGCTGGAGCGCGCCCCGCAGCACCAGTAGACCGCTCCGCCGCGCGCCGTCCGTCCGTGGGCTTGCCGGAGCCTCCGGCGGTCCGGGCGCGGCCGAACAGCAGCCAGCCGACAGCGGCGGCGTAGGCGATCGCGGCCAGAGGGCCGGCGAGCTCGCCGGCTTCGCCGCCCGCCAGCTCGCCCAGCTCGCCCACGCCGGCCCACACGAGGTAGGTGCCGACCGCCAGCAGGAGCACGTTCATCACGGTGAAGAAGGTCCGCACGTTCAGGCGGCTGCCGCCGCGGTAGGCCGCGTAGCCGAGCGCCGCGGCCAGCCCGAGGCCGGCCAGACCGGCGGCCACCGTGCCCGGGCCCCGGCTCGCTCCCGCGGCGGCGAACAGCAGGAGCGCGGTCTCCAGGCCTTCGCGCACCACGACGAGGAAGCCCAGCCAGAAGAGGGCGGCGGCGCTGCCGGCGGCCGCCACCCGCTCGCCCACCTCGGTCTGCAGCACGTGCGCGTGCCTGGCCATCCACAGCATCATCCAGGCGAGGACGAGCGCGGCGGCGAGCATGGCTCCGCCTTCGAACGCCGCCTCGGCGGCTCCCTCGAGCTCGGCGCCGGTGAAGAACAGCAGCGCGCCGGCGGCCGCGCTCGTGACGGCCGCGGCCAGGACCCCGAACCAGATGGCGCGGCGGGCGCCGGGTGCGGACAGCCTGGTGGCCACCGCGAGCAGAAGGCCGACGAGCAGGGCGGCTTCGAAGCCTTCCCTCAGGGTGATGACGAACGCAGACAGCATGGGGACCTCGTCAGTAGGGATACCGAAAGATGACCGTTAGGGTAGCCTAACTACACGGCTGACGCAAGAGCCCCCTCGAGAGTGACACGAGAACGAGGCGAGCCCGGCCGCCGATCGGGGCTCCGGTCGCCGGGTGACGACGGCCGGCCCGCGCCGCTCAGAGGCGCGGCGCGAAGAGCTTCGCCAGCCGGGGGGCGACGTTGTCGATGGCGGCCGTGGGGCACACCTCGGTGCACGCGTAGCAGCGCACGCAGCGCTTGTCGTCGAAGACCGGCAGAGGATCCATGGTGATGGCCGCCGCCCCGCAGATGGTCGCGCAGTCGCGGCAGCGGGTGCACTTGTCCGGCTCCACCAGCTTGGGCCGCGCGCTCACGCGGTTGCGCGCGAAGCGGTGGAAGCCGGGAGGGACGCGCGAGCTCTCCTGCGTGTCGCGCGCCGCCGGCACGAAGCCGGCCTCGGCCACGATGGGGTCGCCGACCGGCGTGTAAGGGCTCCGCAGGTCTGTCACGCCGCGGCGCTCGGCCGCCGCGAGGACCCACAGCGTGCGGCGCTCGAAGCCGACACGGTCGGCGAGCGCCGCGTCGAGCGCCACGGCGTCGTGCGCGGCGAACAGCGAGTCCAGGGCCCGCGGCGTGCCGCTCCCCGGGCCCTGGCCCTCCATGGCGATGATGCCGTCGATGATCGTGAAGCGCGGGCGCACGGCGAGGTGCAGGTCGAGGAGCATGTCGGCGAAGTCTTCGCGACGGTGGGCGCGGATGTGCAGCTGGGCCTTGGTGAGACCGGGCACGCACCCGTAGGTGAGCTTGACGCCGCCGGTGAGGCGCATGAGCTGGTGCGTCTTGAGGACGCCGACCTGGACGACGGCGTCGGCGTCCAGGAACGCCTTGCCGACGGGGAAGGACTTGTAGAGGCGGCCTTCGGGGGCGTCGAGCACGACGACGTCGTCCTCGATGTCGACGATGGACACGTCTTCGGCCATGCACACGTCGGTGAGCCCGCTGACCTTGTAGGCGCGGGCGACCTTGGCCGCGCCGTTGCGGCCGGCCGGGCTGTCGGCCACGAAGGGCTGCGCGCCGGCGGCCTTGAGGGCGCGCAGCACGGCCTTCAGGGTCTCGGGGTGGGTGCTCACGGCCTTCTCGGGCGGCGCCCCGCGCAGCAGGTTGATCTTCACGGCGACGCGCTCGCCTCCGGAGACGATGCCGGACCAGCCGCCGAACGGCTCCACGAGCCGTGCCAGAGCGGCCTCCAGGCCGGAGCCGTGACTGGCCTTGACGTGGCTGACCGTCGGCGGGGTCACGGCGGGGGTGCTGCGCGGACCGCTACTTGACGCAGCGGGCGTACTTGAGGAAGGCCTCGAGGGCCTTCTCGACGGCCTCGGGAGAGGCCGGCGGCTCGCCCTGGACCTCTTCCGCCAGGCACTCGCGCATCTTGAGCGAGATGAGCAGGACGCCGACGCGGTCGAGGGCCGCCTTCGTCGCGGCCAGCTGGGTGAAGATCTCCTCGCACGGGCGGCCCTCTTCGATCATGCGCTGAAGACCGCGCGACTGGCCCTCGACCCGGCGCAGCCTGTTGATGAGGCGGCCGGCCTCGTCGCTGTTCATGAGCTCCTCCACAATCCGGACTATACCCCCCGGGGGGTATCCCGGACAACACGCGGGGGGCTGTCAGTCCGGCCGGGAGAGGGCCGCGAGGCGGTCCAGGCCCTCGAGGAGCTCGTCCGGGACCGGCTCCCCGCCGGCGGCGACGCCGAGCCGGACGTCCGGCTTCACCGTGCCGTGGAAGTCCGACCCGCCGGTCGGCGCCAGCGCGTACCGCTCCGCGAGGCCGCCCACGCGGGCCACGGTGGCCGCGTCGTGCAGCGGGTACAGCACCTCGATGCCGGCCAGGCCGGCGCGCGCCGCCTCGCGGACGATGTGCTCGAGCCCGGCCTCGTCGGTGCGGATGATCCCGGGGTGGGCGATCACCGGCAACCCGCCGGAGGCGCGCAGCAGGCGGATGGCGGAGCCGAGCGCCAGGCGGCGCCGGTCGACGTAGGCCGGGGCGCCGCGCTTCAGGAAGCGCCGGAAGGCCTCGCTGACCGAGCCGACGTAGCCGAGTCGCAGCATGGCCTCGCCGATGTGCGGCCGGCCGACGGCGCCACCGCCGGCCGCCTGCGCGAGGTCGTTCGCATCGACCGGGTACCCGAGCGCCGCGAGACGCTCGAGGATGAGCGCGTTGCGGCGGTCGCGGTAGTGGCGCAGCTCGGCCAGCTCGTCCTCGAGCTCCCGGCTCGGTGTGCCGGCGAGGAAGTACCCGAGCACGTCCAGGGTGACCTGCTCGTGCTCGCAGTTGATCTCCACGCCGGGGACGACGCGC
>CAIXSE010000827.1 GCA_903921965.1 uncultured Thermoleophilia bacterium
ACGAAGGCGAGGCCGATGCGGTCGCAGGGGATGAGGCCCTGGGTGTTCTCGAACAGGTAGTCGACGATGGCGCGCAGGCTCGGCCGCGCCGCGATCTTCTGGTTGACGATGCGCAGGATGCTGCGCTCGTCCGCGGAGATGGGCGTGAGCGCCTGCGCGTCCTTGAAGGGGTCGACGAAGTGGGCGGTGGTGGGTGGCGTCTGCTGTGAGTGCTTGCCCATTACCTTCACAGTCTAGGACACGCGGCGGCGGGGCGCTCGCATGTGTGCGCCCCGCCGCCGCGTCCGTTCGCTCGAGTCTTACTTCTGCGGGATGTACTTGCCGCGAGCGGTGTACGTGGTGTGCAGCAGCTCGTGGCTCTTGTGACCGCACGGACCGTCGGTGAGGAACTCGGCGTACGTGCGGAGCACGGCGGCGTTCTCGTGCGACTTGCGCACCTCGTAGGCCGCGTCTTCGGAGTAGATGGCCTTGGCCCGTGCCGCGCGGATGTCGGGGCTGGTCGGGATCGGCTGGCCGCCGCCGCCCAGGCAGCCGCCCGGGCAGGCCATGAACTCGATGAAGTGGCACTGGCTGAACATGCCGCCGGCCTTGATGTCGTCCATGACCTTCTTGGCGTTGGCGGTGCCGTGGGCCACCGCGACCTTGACGGTGACGCCGTCGAGCCAGTTCCAGTCGGGCACGAGGTGGGCGATGATCTCCGGCACCGGCCCCACCTTGGGGACGGTGATCTCGGCGTACTTCACGCCCTCGAAGCCACGCACGGGGATGATGTCGCCGTGCTCGTAGATGCTCTCGATCTTCTCGCCGGTGACCATCTCGAGCACCGTGCGCAGCGCGGCCTCCATGACGCCGCCGGTGGCCCCGAAGATGACGCCGGAGCCGGTGGCCGTGCCGAACGGGTCGTCGAAGTCGCTCTTCGGCAGGCTCGGCACGTGCAGCCCGGCCTCCTTGAACATCTTGCCGAGCTCACGGGTGGTGATGCCGAAATCGACGTCCTTGTAGCCGGAGTCGTGCATCTCGGGCCGGTTGCACTCGAACTTCTTGGCCGAGCACGGCATGAGGGCGCAGCTCACGATGGAGGCCGGATCCCAGCCCTGCTTCTCGGCGTAGTAGGTCTTGATGAGCGCGCCGAACATCTGCTGGGGGCTCTTGGCCGACGAGGCGTTGGGCAGGTACTCGGGGTAGAAGTGCTCGAGGTACTTGACCCAGCCCGGCGAGCAGCTCGTGAACTGCGGCAGGGCCACCGAGGCGTCGCCGGCCACCAGGGCGCCGTACAGGCGCTGGATGAGCTCGGTGCCCTCCTCGATGATCGTGAGGTCGGCCGTGAAGTTGGTGTCGAACACGCTGTCGAAGCCGGCGCGGCGCAGGGCCGTGTTCATCTCGAACGTCACCGGCGTGCCCGGCTCGAGGCCGAAGAGCTCGCCCATGGCCGCCCGCGGGGCGGGGGCCGTCTGGATGACGACGTGCTTCTCGGGGTCGTCGATGGCGGCCCACACGGCGTCGGTCTCGTCCCTGGCGTACAGGGCGCCGACCGGGCAGCGGTTCACGCACTGGCCGCAGTTGATGCACACGACGTCGCCGAGCGGCAGGTCCTCGAACGTGGCGATCCTGGTCCCGGCGCTGCGGCCGACGGCCTCGAGCACGCCGACCTCCTGCAGGTCGATGCAGGTGCGCACGCAGCGGCGGCAGTTGATGCACTTGTTCATGTCGCGCATCACGGAGTAGCTCGAGTAGTCCTGCTCGAAGATGGGCTCCGTGGGGTGGCCGAAGACGAAGTCGTCGATGCCGTACTCTTCGGCCAGCGTCTGCAGCTCGCAGTTGCCGTTGCGCACGC
>CAIXSE010000828.1 GCA_903921965.1 uncultured Thermoleophilia bacterium
CCCTCGGCGCCTTCGCCACCGGCATGGGCAGCACCGACGTGGCCGTCGGCATGGCCACCGGCAAGACGTGGCTGCGCGTGCCCGAGACGTTCCGCATCGAGGTCGAGGGCGCCCTCGCCGACGGCGTCGAGGCCAAAGACGTCATGCTGACGCTCATCGGGATGCTCGGCGCCGACGGCGCCACGTACAAGGCGCTCGAGTTCGGGGGGCCGGGCATCGACGCCCTGCCCATGCCCGGCCGGCTCACACTGAGCAACATGGCCGTCGAGGCCGGCGCCAAGTGCGGCCTCATGCCGAGCGACGAGGCCACGCGCGCGTTCCTCGCCGAGCTCGGGCGCGAGGGCGACTGGCGCCCGCTCGCGCCCGATCCCGGCGCCACGTACGAGCGCGTCGTGCCCATCGACGCCGCGGCCGTGGTGCCCACCGTCGCGCGGCCGCACACCGTTGACAACACGGCGTCCGCGGCCGAGCTCGGCGGCGTGGCCGTCGACCAGGTGCTCATCGGCACCTGCACCAACGGCCGCCTCTCCGACCTCCGTTCTGCGGCGCGCATCCTCAGGGGCCACCGCCGCAGCCCCGGCACCCGCCTCGTGGTCACGCCCGCGTCGCGGTCCGTCGCCAAAGCGGCGGCGGCCGAGGGCCTGTTCGACGTCTTCTGGGACGCCGGCGCCGTGATCACCAACCCCGGTTGCGGCGCCTGCGTCGGCATCCACGAGGGCATCCTCGGCGACGGGGAGGTCTGCCTGAGCACGGCCAACCGCAACTTCCACGGCCGCATGGGCAACCCCAACGCCTCCATCTACCTCGCCTCGCCGGCCACCGCGGCCGCCACGGCCGTGGCCGGCGTCGTCACCGATCCCCGCGAGCTTCTCTAGGAAAGGAGGACGCCGTGGCCAAGCAGTACGACGGCCCGCCGCCCCTGGTCATCGACACCACCAAGAGGTACGTGGCCACCATCAGCACCGACGACGGCGACATCAAGCTCGAGCTCTTCGCCGACAAGGCGCCGAACACCGTGAACAACTTCGTCTTCCTCGCGCGCGAGGGCTACTACGACGGGGTCACGTTCCACCGCGTCATCAAAGGCTTCATGGCCCAGGGCGGCGACCCCACCGGCTCCGGCCGCGGCGGCCCCGGCTACAAGTTCGCCGACGAGTTCCACCCGGCGCTGCGTCACGACCAGCCGGGCATCCTCTCCATGGCGAACGCCGGCCCGAACACCAACGGCTCCCAGTTCTTCATCACTTACACCGAGACCCCGCACCTCGACGGCCGTCACGCCGTGTTCGGGCGCGTCATCGAGGGCATGGACGTGCTCGACGCCATCCCCGAGCGCGACCCCATGCGCGCCCGCGAGCCCGGCGTGAAGATGAACACCGTGACCATCGTCGAGGAGGAGTGGGTCACGTGACGAGCGACGAGGGTCTGCTGCACGGCCGGGCGTGGCTCTTCGGTGACGACATCTCCACCGACCACATCGCGCCCGGCCGGCTCTTCCACCTGCGCACCGACCTTCCCAAGCTCGCCGAGCACGTGCTCGAAGACGCGCGCCCCGAGTTCGCCGGGCAGATGAAGCCCGGCGACTTCGTCGTGGGCGGGCGCAATTTCGGCCTCGGCTCCAGCCGCGAGCACGCGCCGCGCATCATCAGGATCGCCGGCGTCGGCGCCGTGCTGGCGCAGAGCTTCGCGCGCATCTTCTTCCGCAACGCCATCAACGTCGGCCTGCCGGTGCTGCAGTGCGACACGTCGGGCATCGGCGAGCAGGACGAGCTCGAGGTCGACCTCACCGCCGGTGAAGTGCGCGACCTCACGACCGGCGCCGTCATCCCGTTCGTGCCGCTGCCGCCGGTGATGGTCACCATACTGGACGACGGCGGCCTCGTCGCGCACGTCAAGAAGCACGGCGGCTTCGCCCTCCCCGAGGGCTGACCCGCTACCACGTCGCCGGCCCCGCGCCCGCTCCCGGAGGACCTTCCGTGACCTACACAGTGACCCTGATCCCGGGCGACGGCACCGGCCCCGAGCTGGCCGCCGCCCTCGAGACCGTCATCGGCGCCACCGGCGTGCCCATCCTGTGGGAGGTGCACGACGCGGGCCTCGGCGTGATGGAGGAGTACGGCACGCCGCTGCC
>CAIXSE010000829.1 GCA_903921965.1 uncultured Thermoleophilia bacterium
CGCGGCGACGGCCGTCTGCGTGGCGGTCATCGCGCTCGGGACCGCGCTGCTGCAGCCGTTCTCGGTGACGGTGGTCTCGCACCTGGCGCCCCTGCGGCTGCGCGGCCGCTACATGGGCGCCTGGACGCTCGTGTGGACGACCGGCATCGCCCTCGGTCCGATCTTCGGCGGCCTGGCCATGGACCGGCTCGGGGGCCGCGGCGCGTTCGTGCTCGTGCTGGCCGCCGGGCTCACCGGCGCGGTGCTGTACCTGCTGCTCTCACGCCGCGGGACGATGCGGGCGGCGCAGGGGGAGTTCGAGTCTGGGTAGGTCCACCAGTCGTTGTCACAATGACAACGTTGCTTCCTGCAAGATGGCCCAGCGCGCCTACCCGTTCGTTCATCCGGATCGACGAATCAGAGAGCGGCAGCAAGAGCAGGAATCCATAGCACTGACGCGCCGACCATAGTTGTCTCCCCTCGACTCGAGGACGTGTCTTGCGGGCTCGCTGCTGGGGGGAGACACTGAGCATCTCAGCGGAGAGCCGCGGACACGCAGAGGCTCCGTCACCATGTGCGAACCGCCTCAAGGCGGTGCGGAGGTCAGATATGTCGGTCACGTTCATGATCGAACTGGAGCAGGAAGCAGACGGCCGTTGGATCGCCGAGGTGGTCGAACTGCCCGGCGTGCTCGCCTACGGTGCCAGCCAGAGTGAGGCCATCGCGCGCGTCCAAGCTCTCGCTCTTCGCGTCGTCGCCGACCGTCTCGAGCACGACGAGGCCGAGCACTCCCTGCTGGACATCTCCTTCAAGGCTGCATGACGGACTGGCCGGCTACGCGAGCGCGGCTCGTGCTGGCGGCGCTCCTTCGCATCGGCTGGCAGGTCAAGCGTCAGTCCGGCTCGCACAAGGTGCTCGCTCGTCCGGGCTGGCCGGACCTGGTGTTCGCCTTCCGCGACGGCGACGAGATCGGACCCCGAATGCTGGCCAGAGTCTCGAAACACACTGGCTTGCGGCCCGAGGACCTCTAGGCTCTCCTCACTGCGCGCCCGGGCGCGAGAAGTTCGAAAGCTGTCTGGCTAGGTCCACCAGGCCGTCGCATCTGGGCTGCGTCGACAACGGCTGTAGCGCAAGAGACGCCTCTTTACTTAGCCAAATCACCTGTTATTTTGTGTAGTGTGTATCTCAAGAGGACAGCAGAAGCGGACCTCGAGCTCATCCTCGACGGGCCCAAGGTCGGCATCATCCTGGGCGCCCGGCAGGTGGGCAAGACGACACTGGTAGAGCACGTCCTGGCCGGCCGGAACGCCCTGTTCCTCGACTTCGACGTCGATGTGGACAAGCAGCGGTTCCTGGCCGCCGCGGCGCTGTCGCCGGCCGACGGCCTGACGAGCCTGGGCGCTCCCGAGGTGCTCGTGGTGGACGAGGCTCAGCGCCTGCCCGAGGCGGCGCGCATCGTCAAGGGCTGGCACGACGCGCGCATGCCGGTGAAGATCCTTCTGCTCGGGTCGTCCACGCTGGACCTGCTCGATCAGACAGCGGAGAGTCTGACGGGGCGCAACGCCAAAGTGCGGCTGCCGCCGCTGACCTTCGAGGAGTCGCTGCGCGGGCAGGAGTGGTATGCCGACGCCTACACGCCTGCCATCGTGCGGGAGCAGTTCGGCACGCAGCTGCGCGTGTCGCTGCTGCAGTCGCTCGCCTATGGCGCGTATCCCGAGGTGGTGCTCGCGAAGGACAAGGCGCGTCTGCTCCGCGAGCTGAGCTCCGACTACCTCTGGAAGGACATCCTGCAGACGGGGCTGGTCAGGTCACCCGATCTGATCAAGCGGCTCCTCTCGCTGCTCGCTCACCAGGTCGGGAACGAGGTCTCCACGCACGAGCTGGCGACGCAGCTGCAGATGGCCCGTCCGACCGTGGAGCGGTATCTCGACCTGCTCGAGCAGACGTTCGTCATCTTCCGCCTGCCGTCGTTCAGCACCAATCCGCGCAAGGAGATCGCGCGCAGCAAGAAGGTCTTCTTCTGGGACACCGGGATCCGCAACGCACTGCTGGATGCGTTCTCCACGGACGAGCTCCGCCCCGACATCGGCGCACTGTGGGAGAACTGGGTGATCGCCGAGGCGGCCAAGCACGTGCTGCTGAGCGGCGACGGCAGCGAGCTGTTCTTCTGGCGCTCTCGAGCGCAGTCGGAGGTCGACCTGGTCGTCAGGGCCGGCGAGCGGCTGCGCGCCTTCGAGATCAAGTGGAGGGCAAGGAGACCGACCGGCCGCGCCTTCCGGGCGCAGTACGGTACGGCGGTCGAGCCGGTCAACGCCGACGGTCCGTTCATCGGTGAGCTCCTGGCAGGGTGAC
>CAIXSE010000830.1 GCA_903921965.1 uncultured Thermoleophilia bacterium
CGGGTGGTGGCTCGACCAGTAGTGCTGCAGGCCGAAGTCGCCGACGCGCCGCAGGATGTCGTCGGTGCCCACGCCGGTCTCCTCGGTGAGCTCCTGCCACGACCAGCGGCACTCCTCGAGGCGGCGGTGCCCCTCGGCGTACGGGTGCGTGAGGCCCGGGATGTCCTCGCAGAGCTTCATGAAGTAGTTGTTGTTGAGGGCCGACATCTCGGCCGTCTCCTTGAGGCCGCCGGGGCCCATGGTGACGGCCCACGCGTAGGCGCGCAGCACGACGCCGGCGGAGCCGAGGAAGCCCTTGATCTTGCCGATGGACTCGGGCCGGTCGTAGTCGAGGTAGAACCGGCCCGTGGCCTCGTCCTTCTCCACCGTGGGGTACGGCAGGTACTTGGCGAACTCCTCGCGGCAACCCATGGCGCCGGTGCCGGGACCTGAGCCGGCGTGCGGCGTGCCGAAGGTCTTGTGCAGGTTGTAGTGGCACAGGTCGAAGCCGGCGTCGCGCGTGCGGGCGATGCCCATGAGCACGTTGCCGTTGGCCTGGTCGTTGAAACACACCGCGCCGGCCGCCTTGGCGACCTTCACGAACTCCTCGATGAGCGGGTTGTAGATGCCCGTGTCCTCGGGGTTGGTGAAGAAGATGGCCGCCGTCTGCGGGCCCACCACGCTTTTCATGGCCTCGAGGTCCGGGTAACCGTCCTCCTTGGGCATGAGAGTGACGATCTTGTAGCCCGCCGTGGCCGGGGAGGCCGCGTCGCAGGGGTGCGAGAACATCGAGGTCACGACCTCGGTGCGCTGGTCGCCCTCGCCGCGGTCGCGGTGGTAGGCGCGGATGATGGAGGCGGCGGTGAACACGCCGTGCGCCCCGCCGCCGGGCTGGAGCGTGAAGCGGTCCATGCCCGAGACGGCCTTCATGATCTGCTCGTGCTCCCAGAAGATCTCCAGGATGCCCTGCATGGTCGAGTCGTCCTGCCAGGGGTGCAGGTTCGCGAAGCGCGGGTAGGCGACGAGGTCCTCGTTGATCCGCGGGTTGTACTTCATGGTGCACGTGCCCTGGCTCATGTCGGCGTGCAGGTTGGAACCCAGCGTCTCCTGCGAGAGGTGCAGGTAGTGCGCGAGCACGTGCTTCTGGTCGACCTCGGGCAGGCCGGGGGCGTTCTTGCGGCGGATGCTCTCGGGCAGCGAGGCGGCGACGTCGCCGACCGCCTCGACGATCGCGTCCTCCGGCGCCGGCGGGTACATGCCGCGCGTGCCGGGGGTGGAGAGCTCGAAGATCATGGGCTCGTCCCAGCGAGCCTGGTGGTAGTTCCTGCGCACCTTCACGATAGCCATCAGAGGATCTCCTTCAGGGCGGCGACCAGCGTGTCGAGGTCGTCCTTGCCGAGGACCTCCGTCACGCAGTAGAGGGCGCTCTGGCCGAGGGCCGGGAACCACGTGGAGAGGTCCTTGCCGCCGAAGATCCCGCGTTCGAGCAGTGCCGCGTTGATGTCGGCGACCGGCTTGCCGGTGCCGTTGAAGTCGACGACGAACTCCTTGAAGAAGGGTGCCGAGAACACCGGGGCCTTGACGCCGGGCAGGGCGTCGAGCTGCTTCGCGAGGTAGGCGGAGCGCTGGAGGATGCCCTCGCCGAGCTCCTTCATGCCCTGCGGGCCCATGAGCGAGAGGTAGACGCCGGCGCCGATGCCGTGGAGCTGGGCCATGGTGCCGAGGAAGTCCTTGGCCTTCTCGCGCGAGGCGTACGAGGTGCGCTCGAAGAACACCTCGCCGAAGCCGTACTCGCCCTCCACGACGGTCGGCGTGACGCCGAACATGAGGGCGTTGAACTCGGCGAAGTACGCGGGCGTGTCCTGGGTGGCGATGAAGCCGCCCTGACCGCCGCCGCACTGCATGGGGATGCCCAGACCCTGCACGTCGCCGCAGGCGATGTCGACGCCGTAGTTGGCCGGCGCCTCGAGCACGCCCAGGGAGACGGGGTCGACGCCGCACGACACCTGGCCGCCGGCGCCGTGCACGATGTCGGCGATGGCCGCGCCCTGGTGCTCGATGACGCCCAGGAACGACGGGTTCTCGTAGTAGAAGACGGCGACCTTGTCGGTCATCTTCGCCTTGAGGTCGTCGAGGTCGACCAGGCCGGTCTGCGGGTCGTGCGCCACGGTGGTGATGGTGGGCACCGTGGACCAGGCGTAGTTGCGCAGGCACGACAGACGGTCGGGGCTCATCTGCGCCGAGACGAGAGCTTCGGCGCGGCCGTTCATGCGCGCCGCCATGCGGACCGTCGTGGCGGCGGCCATGCCCCAGTCGTAGGTGGGGGTGTTCAGCGCGTCCATCTCGAGCAGCTCGGCCATGCAGCTGGCGTACTCGAACTGCGCCTGCCACTTGCCGTGGTCGGCGAACGCCTCACCCACGTAGGAGGTGAGGAACTCGTCGCGGCCCATGATGGTGGTGACCACGGAAGGGACGTAGTGGTTGTAGATGCCCCCGCCGAGGAAGGAGATGCACTCCTTGCAGTCCTTGTTCCTGTCCAGCAGACCCTCGACGTGGCGCTTGAGCGCGGCCTCGGACTTGTACGGGCCGGGCGTCTTGAGCTCGCCCTTGAAGCGGAGCTTGTCCGGTATCTCCGCGAAGATCTCCTCCGTGCTGGCGATGCCGACGTAGTCGAGCATCGCCTGCTTGACCTCCGGGACGGAGTTCGGGATGTACGGGTAGACGTCGTCTGCCATGGGCTCGGACCTCCGTGTGACGGTGGGGCACGTGGGGAAGAGCAGGGCTCGTGGTGCTGCCGGTACCTCCTTGGTCGGAGCGCTGCGCGCCGCGCATGGGAGCGCCCACCCCGTCCGCACCGTCGTCGGGGGCTCCGGGGTGGGAGGTAACTACACAGGATATGCTGCCGATTCGGCCTTGCAAGTATTGGTTTCCCATGGTCTTATCCTAGAGTAACCCTATGAGTTCGACCGACGACATGGTGCGGGCCCTGCGGACCACGCTGGCGTGGCGAGGGTCCGCCACGCTGGCGCTGGACGCGGACGCCGGCACCCTCGTGGCGGCCAACGCGCCGGGCGGCACCCTCGCCGCCGCCCGGCGGCGCGAGCTGCTGCCCGGCGCGCGCCCGTTCGAGTTCGGCGGCCGGCGGCTGCGGCTGCTCACGGACGCGCCGGCCGCGGTCGAGCTCTCCCGGGAGATCCCGCCGATCGTCATCGACACGATGCTCCGCCGCATCGTCGAGGCGCACTTCGCGGTGTGGTACGTGTGGCACGTGCCCACGGGCGTCTGCATCGTGCCCGGCATGCGGGAGCTGCTCGGCATCACCGACGCCGAGGTCCCCACGATCGTCGAGGACTGGCTGGGGAGGGTGCACCCCGAGGACCTCCCGCGCATGGTGGCCGAGAACGACGAGGCGCTGCGGACCACGTCGCCCTTCCGCAGTGAGTACCGGTTCCGCACCGGCGACGGCACCTACATCTCCATCAGCGACTGGGGCATCGTGCTGCGCGGCGAAGGGGGCGTCGCCGAGTGGATGGCCGGCGGGCTCCGCGACATCACCGTCGAGAAGTCGCTCGCCCAGGTGCAGGAGGAGGCCGCCCGGCTCCGGGAGGTCCTCTTCCGGCACGCCCCCGTGCCGTCGTTCCTGATCGACGGCTCCGGCGTGCTGGTCGACGCCGGCCAGTCCGGGCTCGACTTCCTGCAGGCGCCGAGGGAGGCCGTGGTCGGACGGCCGGCCGCGGACGTGCTGCCGCCCGACCTCGCCCGCCGGGTGGCCGAGCCCTGGCCCGGCGACGACGACGGCTCGGGCACGGTCGAGGTCGCCTTCGAGGTGGCGGGCTCCCTGCGCTGGCTGCTGGCGACCGTGGTCCGCTACGCCTCGGGCGACGACACGATGACCTTCGTCCTCGGCGCCGACGTCACGGAGCGCCGGCGGGCGACCGAGGCGCTGTCCGAGTCGGAGGCCTCACTGCGCGAGAGGACGCTCGCGCTGGAGCAGCACAACGCGGCGCTGCGCGTGCTCATCGACCAGCGGCGGAACGATCTCGAGCGGCACCGCCAAATCCTCTCCGAGAACCTCGAGCAGCTCGTGCTGCCCACCCTCGACCGCCTCGCCGGGACCTTCTCGGACCATCCGGAGGTCGCGCTGCTCGATGTCGTGCGGCAGACGCTGAGGGAGATCGCGGAGCCGCTGCTCGAGGCGCGCGGGCCGGCCGGTCCGCGCGCTCAGGGCCTCAGCATGCGCGAGTACCAGGTGCTCCAGCTCGTACGCGCCGGCAGGACGTCCGCCGAGATCGCCCGTGCGCTGTATCTCTCGCCCAGCACTGTGACGTTCCACCGCGGGAACATCCGTCGCAAGCTGGGGCTCAAGGGCAGTGGGGTCCAGCTCACCTCGAGTGCCGCCGGCGGACCGGCTTTCCCGCGGGAGGCGGGGGGACATCCGGAGGAGGCTCCGCCTAGCGCGGTGGAGCCGGCGCGGGCGGGCGGCGGGAGAGCCTCCCGTCCGCCTCACGGCTCCGGGACGTAGATCGGCGTGAGCTGCGCGGCGACTTCGGCGGTGCCGCCCACAGACACCACCGTCACCGCCTTCGTCGGCACGAAGGTGTCGCCGGCGTAGCTCATCGGCCCCGTGACGCCGTTGAACGCCTGCATCGCGAGCAGCGCGTCGCGCACCTTCTCCGGGTCGGCCGACTTCGCCTTGCGGATCGCCTTGGCGACCAGGTTGACGGTGTCGAAGCCGAGGGCGGCGAAGGCGTTCTCGGGCGAGCGGCCGTAGGCGGCCGTGTACCTCGCCGAGAACCTGCGCATGGAGCGGCTGCTGTGCGGCAGGCCGAGGGCGGCGTGCGTGGTGAAGTAGACGCCGCCCCCGGACTCCTGGGCGGCGGCGATGAGCGCCTGGTTGTCGAAGCTGTCGCCGCCCATGATGGGCTGGCCGAAGCCCGCGGCCCGCAGCTTGTGGACGAGCGGGCCGGCGTCTTCGGGCGTGGACGCGACGAAGATGAGGTGGACGGTGAGCGGCGCCGCGGTGTCGCCGTCGCCGTCGGTCTGAGTCGCCGGCTCCATGAGCTTCTTCGCGTCCAGGTCGCCGGTGCTGAAGGCGCGGGAGAAGACCACGGTGCCGCCGTACGCCTTGAACGCCTCCACGAAGTAGTGCTGCAGCAGCTTCGTGTACCCGGAGTCCTTGTCGTAGAGGACGGCCACGCGGCGCGCCCCCATGCCGGTGACGGCGTACTCGGCGCCGGCGGCCGCCTGTTCGTTGTCACCGTAGCAGGCGAGGAAGAGCCAGTCGGGCACCTCGGCGGGGAGCAGGGGCGAGGTGGCTCCGCTGGTCACGAACGGGATGCGCGCCGAGGCCGCGACGGGTGCGGCGGCGAGCACCTGGTCGGTGTCGCTGAGGCCGATCATCGCTGTGACGCCCTGGCGTGCGAGGTTGCGGGCGTCGTAGCGCACGATGCTCGTGTCGGTCTGGCCGTCGCGCTCCAGCAGCTCGACGCGGCGGCCCAGCAGGCCTCCGGCGCTGTTGATGCGGTCGACGGCCAGGCGCGCGCCGTCCAGCGACGGGATGTCGAGCGCCGCCTGCGCGCCGGTCAGGTTGTAGATGGCGCCGATGTGGATCGGCTCGGGGGTCTCGGTGACGCCGGCGACGCCGGCGTGCCCGCAGGCGCTCAGGCCGCCGGCTGCCAGCAGCCCCGCCGCGCCCGCCACGAGAGCCGTGGCGAACGCTCTGCCGAGGGTCTTCCCGGGTGCGGCGCTCCGCGCTGTCCAGCCTCTCACACAGGTCCTTTGCCGGAGGAAGAAGCCTCCTCATGGTAGTCCAGTCCCCCCGAAGCTTCATCCCGGCACGGCGGCAGGCAACGGCGTCCGAGGGACGAACACTCAGCCCGTAGGGTCCCGGGCCGCGGTCCGGAGCGCGGAGGTACGGAGCAGAGAGGAGACGGCGTGGCCTGGCACCTGCCGCATCGTTCGGCGGAGTCGCTCGCGCGGTACGAGCAGCGCAGCGGGACGGTGATGTTCGTGGTCTCGCTCCTGTATCTGAGCCTGGTCTTCGTGGAGATGCTCCCCGGGTCGCGGCCCGGGTGGGACATCACCATCGTCGACGTCGTCTTCTGGCTGGTCATCGCGCTCGACTACGTGTGGCGCGTGCTGTTGCTGGCACCGCACCCGTGGCGCTACGCCAGGCGTACGCGCTGCCTGCTCGACCTCGCCGTGATCGCCTGCGGGCCGGTCATGTTCCTCATCATCTTCCTCCCGGTCTCGCCGGTGACGACGGGTGTCGACAGCGTGCTGCGCTTCGTCCGCGCCGGCGCCCAGGCGGGCCGCACCGTGCTGCAGGCGAGACGTGTCTACTCTCGCAGGAGCATCAGTTGGGTGCTCCCCGTGGCCATCGTCATCACGGTGTTCCTCTCGGTGTGGATCTGGCGCTTCGAGGCGACGCACGCGGGGACGAAGATCCACACCTGGAACGACGCGCTCTGGTACTCGGCATCCACCATCATGACGGTCGGGTACGGCGACACGGTGCCGGTCACGCCCCAGGGCCGCATCGCCGGGGTGCTGCTGATGATCGTGGGGATCGGCCTGCTCAGCTGGATCACGGCGTCGCTGGCGTCGGTGTTCGTGGAGACGCAGGACGCCCCGGTGGACGAGGCGCTCTACCGCAAGCTCGACGAGCTCGGCGACCGGCTTGCGGCGATCGAGGCGCGCCTGCCTGCCGGACCTGCCGCCGAGGCGGCGGACGCCGGTGGACCGGCACCTGCTCCGGCAGAGCCCGGCGGGACGGCGCCCTGAGCGGGCCCGCCGGTCAGCGGCCCGCGCGGGCGCGGACGGCGTACCGGGTCGCCCGCGCGAGGGCGCGCACGGCCGCGCGAGGGCTCGGCAGCAGCACCGGCGCGTAGCGCCCGTCACCCGGGTACACCGAGCGGTCCACCGGGCACAACGGCACGCTCACGACGGGCTTGCCGGTGCGGTCCATCACCGCGGCGAGGTGCGCGAGCAGTGCGTGCTCGCGTTCGTTGAGCTCGTCTGACGGGCCGGGCTCCGTCTCGTCCCGGCCCGCTCCGCGCCCGCTGCTCGGGCTCCCGATGAGGGCGAGCGTGAGGACCGAGTCGACACCGTCGGCTTCGGCGACCAGCTCGACGACTCGCTCGGGCACCCCGCCGGCCACGCTCGCCACGAGGTCGATGGGGTTGCCGTGACTCCAGAACGGCGGCAGCAGCGAGCCGATGGCCTCGAGGACGGCGGGCGGCAGCTCGGCCAGCTGCAGCCCCTCGGCGGCGAGCGCGTCGGCGGCCAGCACGCCCCAGCCGCCGCCGAGCGTGACGACCGCCACGCGCGGCCCCGGCGGGCGCGGCAGCGACGAGAGCACGCAGGCCACGTCGAGGGCTTCGTCCGGGTCGTCGACGGCCACGGCGCCGGCCTGCCGGACGGCGGCGGCGAACACCTCTGCCGAGCCGGCGAGGGCCCCGGTGTGCGATCCCGCCGCCCGCCTGCCTCCCGAGCTCATGCCGCCGCGCAGGACGATGACCGGCTTGCGCGGCGTCGCCGCCCGCGCCAGGTCGAAGAACCGGCGTCCGTCGCCCACGCTCTCCAGATAGAGGAACACCGCATCGGTCGCCGCGTCGCCGGCGAGGTACTCGAGGAAGTCGTTCGCGTCGGTGGTCGCCTGGTTGCCGCTGCTCACGAACTTCTGCACGCCGATGCCTCGCCGCTCCGCGGCCATCAGCGTCTGGGTGCCGATGTTGCCCGACTGCGACACGACGCTCAGCCCGCCGCGGGCGGGGCGCAGCGACACGAAGCCCACGGCGTTCAGCGACGCAGCGGTGGAGAGCACCCCCATGCAGTTGGGCCCCACGAGGGTCACGCCACCCGCCTCGGCGGCCGCGGCCAGACCGCGCTGGAGGTCTTTGCCTTGCTCGCCCGCCTCGGCGAAGCCGGCGGCGATGACCACGGCCGCCCTCACGCCAAGGCGGCCACACTCCTCGACGACCTCCACCGCCCGGGGGCCGCCCACGGCGACGATGGCCAGCTCGGGCGTCGCCGGGACGTCGGCCAGGGCGGCGTACGCCTGCAGGCCGAGCACCGTGCCGCCGCGCCCGTTGACGGGGTGGACGGCGCCGCCGTACCCGCCGTCCCGGAGGTTGTGCAGCACGGAGCCGCCCCACTTGGCCGGGTCCTCGGAGGCGCCGACCACGGCGACGGAGCGCGGCGCGAAGACGGCGGCGAGGTCCGGCGCCGGTGCGGCCTCCCGCGGGGAGCTCCGCACCCCAACCCGCGCCGCGCCGCGTGCCCCGTCCGCGGAGAGGATCACCAGCGCGTCGGCCGCCACCAGGTCGGTGCCCGCGGCCAGCAGCGGGTTCACATCGACCTCGGCCACCTCGGGGTTGTCGGCGGTGAGCTGCGCGATGGCGCGCACGATGCGCGCCAGCTCGTCCAGACCGACCCGGGGGAGGCCGCGTACCGCTCCGAGCAGCCGCCTGCTGCGCAGGCCGTCGACGAGCAGGCGGCACGCGTCGTCGTCCACCGGCGGCAGGACGAAGGACACGTCGGCCACAGCCTCGGTGAAGATGCCGCCCACGCCGAGCGCCAGCACCGGGCCGAACTGCTCGTCGCGGCGCATGCCGACGAGGAACTCGCGCTCGTGCGGGACCCACTCCTCGACGAGCACGCCGCCCGCGGCGCGGCCCGCGCCGCGGTCGACGATGCGGTGGAACGCCAGGCGCGCCGCGGCGTCGTCGTGCACGTCGGGCTCGATGAGCCCCGTGTCGCTCTTGTGCTGGATGTCGGGGCCGAGCGCCTTGAGCACGCAGCGCCTGCCCAGCGCGTGCACCGTGCGCGCCGCCTCCTCGGCCGTGTGCACCACCGCTCCGAGCGGTGTGGGGACCCCGTACGAGGCGAGCAGGGCCTTGGCCTCGACCTCGTCGAGCGCGTGACGCCCCTCCTGCACGGCCCGCGTGACGAGACGGCTGCGGACACGTCCCCGAGCCCGCCCGCTCCCGTCCCCGTTCCTTACCATGCGCTCCTCACGTGTCTCGCGGGTGATCCCCGGTACACCGTATGTCACGCGGGCCGGGGGTCAAAGCCCGCGGCGGGACTCCCGGGGCACCCCCGCGGCCGGTACACTCTCGGGGACGCGGGCCGTCCGGTCGGCGCACGAGAGGAGGGGCGGGCGGTGCTGGTAGCGACCTTCGGCGGCGACACCGAGTGGGCCGGCAGGACGATCACGCAGGAGGAAGGCAGGTTCGTGCTGCAGGGTTTCGGCGTGATCTCGGCCGCCCAGGTGCTCGAGTACGACGCGGCGACGCCGCTGCTGTGGAGCACCGGGGGGACGCGGGCGTGGGTCCGCTCCATCGCGCACCGGGAGAGCGCGAAGTCGCGTCCGGCCGCGGCCGCGGCCTGGCCCGCGGCTCCCGCCCTCGCGGGTCCCGCCGCTGCGGCCGCGGTGCCCCCGGCGACCCCGGCTCCGTCGGCGCCGCCTGCTTCCCCACGCGCGCAGGAGTGCACGTTCCCCCGCGCCCGCTACGTCGGCGGGCAGCCCAGCCTCGGCGCGCCGCTAGCCGGAGCACTCCGTGTGACCGCGGGCGCGCTGGAGCTGCAGGCGGCGGGGGAGGGCCCGGGACTGTCGGTGGCACCGGCGGAGGTCGCCTGGGTCGGCCTGCACGGGGCGCAGGCGCCGGGGACGTCCGGCGTGACGGTGACGGCCGGTGCCGGTCCCCGGCCCGGCGGAGAGCCGGAAGGCGCGGACCGTACGTTCGTCGTCGTCCACCTTCGGTCCAAGGGCTACGAGGCCTTCGCCGTGGACGGCCTCGCCCCCGACGCGGTCGGCGAGCGCCTGGGCCCTGTGCTTGAGGCGGCCGGGATCCGTCTCCAGGGGGGTGCGCCCGTCGGGCGGTCGCCCTCGGTGCCGGACCAGGTCCAGCGACTGGCTGAACTGCACGCGGCGGGCGCGCTCAGTGATGAGGAGTTCCGCGGCCGCGTGGGCCCCGCGGTGACGCCGGTGGCGGACGCGGGCGAGGGTGCCGGCGGCACGCCCGCCGCGCCCCGCATGACGGACGCCGCGAGGGATGCCGCCCTCGACCGCCTCACCGAGCTGCGCCTCTCGGGCGTGATCACCGACGCCGAGCTCGCGGCGATGAAGGCCAAGCTGCTGGAGTAGCCGCCTCGCGGAGCACGGCGGTCCCGCGTGTCCGCGGCAGGCAGGCGTCGGCCCCAGCGGTGACGAGGGCGGGTCCGCCGCCCGCCTCGCCGCCGGTCGACTTCACCGCGCCGGGCTTCGCTGCCGTGGCCGCGCAACGTCCGGAGCGGTGGATGCTGCACGGCGGCGGCAGCGACCCCCACCCCCCGGCGGCGGCGGTCGTCCCGGGTGCGGCGGCCCGCGGCATGGTGCCCGGGGGCGGCCAGCTGGTACGATGCGACCTCAACTCGTTGCGGTCGCGGTGCGGTGCAAGGGGCGGGCGGCACGCGCGCCGGACGCTGCGGACCCGGCGCGACGCGCCGGGATGTCCGGGGGGAGACCCATGACCGTCATCGACGTCACCATCGCGTGCGAGTTCGATCTGGCCGCCATGGAAGCCCTCGACGGCGACGGGCTGCGGCTGTCGTTCTTCGGTGCCCCTCCGTGCTTCCAGCTCGACGGGGGGCGGATCATCCCCGCGTGCAAGGACGACTTCGAGTCGGTCGTGTCGCACCTCACGCGTCGTTCGATCCCTTTCAACCTGTGCTGCAACACGGTCCTCGGGCCCGACGAGGTGGAGATAGACAGGCAGACGTGGCGGACCATAGACCGGCTCTACTCGCCGGAGAACGGCATCATCGTGTCGCGTCACTGGCTCGCCGAGAGGATCCGCGAACGCTATCCGGAGTTCCGGTTCGTCTTCTCGTCGATCGGTGCTCTGGCCGAGGCGTGGGACGAGGAGCTCCTCTTCTCCGCATACGACGTCGTCGTCTGTCCGATCGAGCGCATCAACGACTTCCGCTTCCTGTCCGCCGCCGCCAGGTGGCGCAAGCTGGAGGTCTTCCTCAACTGTGGTTGTCATCGCTTCCGGCCGGGCTGCATCGATCACTACCGTCACATCTCCGAAGCCAACAATGCCATGCGCGCCGCAGAAGAGCGCGGGTGCCTGGCCGAGGGCCTCAGCGCGACGAACCCCGGCATCGAACCCAGCGTCATCGACGTGTCCCGGTACCTCCGTCTGGGAGTGCGGCGCTTCAAGTGCCTCGAGAGGACCTACACCCGTCAGGACTTCACCGGCTACCTCGATCGCGTCCGGTCCGCCTCGGCCATGTCCGGCGGGGTCGCTGCTCTGCAGCAGTCCCTCGCCGATGCGTCCGATCCCGGGCAGCGTCTGAAGATCCTGGTGAGATTGGTCCAGCTGGGCGCCGACGACGAACTGCGGGCGATGAAGGCAGAGCTGAGCAAGGTCGAAGAGGCCTCCGACCCGGGACATGCGGCCGTCGTCGACGCGGCTCTGCGGACCCTGCGCGCGGCGGACGCGGAGTGGGCCGAGGCATGGGCGGCGGAACGATCGCTGCCCGGCCGCTGACCGTCCGCCCGCCCGCGGTGCGGGGCACGCCGACGATGTCGAGGTGCGGCACGGGACACGCACGCCCGGCGGAGTGCGGGCGGAGTGCGGGCAGGCAAATGGCGCGCCTGACAGGACTCGAACCTGTGACCTTCGGTTCCGTAGACCGACGCTCTGATCCAACTGAGCTACAGGCGCGCGCGGACCGCGAGTATACCCGAAAACCGCCGCGCAAGAGAACCGCGCAGGTGCCGGAGCCACGGTGGAAAGCATGTACCGGAGCCGCACAGGGGATGCGAGGGAAGAAACTGGCGGAGAAGCCGGGATTCGAACCCGGGAAGGAGCTTTACACCCCTTAACCGCTTAGCAGGCGGTTGCCTTCAGCCACTCGGCCACTTCTCCGCTCATGGTCCCGCGGGGCACGGGGGCGCCGCGGGGGACATAGTCTACCGCAAGTGGACGGGGGCGTGTACCGCGTCGCAAGCTCTCCTATGATGGGCGCGGACGAGCGCGCGCGCGGGACCTCCCGTGGCGTGGGGAGGAGGTCAGGTGGACATCGTCGGCATCGACCCGGCGGTCGTGGCGGAGGTGCAGGAGGAGACGACCGACCTGCTCTGCCGCCTCATCCGCATCGACACGAGCAATCCGCCCGGGGGCGAGACGCAGGTGGCGGAGTTCATGGCGGCCTGGTTCGCCGAGGCCGGCCTCCGGGGCGAGATCGTCGGCGAACCGGCGGACAGGCGCAGCTTCGTGGCGCGGCTGGAAGGCAGCCGGCCGGGACCGTCGCTGCTGCTGCTGGCGCACGAGGACGTCGTGCCGGCGGACCCCGAGGGCTGGCAGGTGCCGCCGTTCGCCGGGGTCGTCAAGGACGGCTGCGTGTGGGGCCGCGGCGCCCTCGACATCAAGAACCTGGTGGCGGCGCACGCCGTGGCCTTCCGGCGCCTGGCCGCGGCCGGGGCGCCGTTCGCGGGGACGCTCGTGTACGCCTGCACGGCCGACGAGGAGGAGGGGTCGGTGTGCGGCGCCCGCTGGCTGCTCGAGCACCGCCCCGACCTCGTGCGCACCGACTACGTGCTCAACGAGGGCGGCGGCCACTTCATCGTGAAGGACGGCGCCCCCGTGTACGTGCTCGAGACGGGTGAGAAGGGCACCGCCCAGTTCCGCATCGTCGTGAGCGGCGACGGCGGGCACGCCTCGGTGCCGCTGCGCGGCCACAACGCCGTGGTCGGCGCCGCGCACGTCGTCGAGGCGCTGGCCGCCTTC
>CAIXSE010000831.1 GCA_903921965.1 uncultured Thermoleophilia bacterium
CCGGCGGTGCTGTTCGCGCCCGAGCGCGTCGTGAAGACGATGCTCGGCGGCATGGCGCGCGAGATGCTGCTGGCCAGCCAGCGGGCGGTGCCGATGAAGCTCAACCAGCGCGGCTTCCGCTTCGCGTTCCCCGAGCTCGACCCGGCGCTGCGCTACGAGCTCGGGCGGTTCTGAGGGTCATCGGGAGGTGCCCCCTCGGGGTGCGGCCGGGACCGCGCGACCGGCGCGTCGTGACCCGCGTCAGTAGGCGATCGCCACGGCGTGGCCCACGTCGCCGCGCCGCTCGAGCTCGTCGAGCATGAAGGCGGCGACGTCGGCCCGCGCGATGCGCCGCCCGCCGGGGAGCGAGTAGCCCGGCCCGGCCCGGTACCCTCCGCGGGCCGGGCCGTCCGCCAGCGCCGGGGCGCGCACGATCGTCCAGTCGAGCTCGCTCTGGCGGACGCTGGTCTCGGTGCGCCGCAGCTCGTCGAAGGCGGCGCGCTCGAAGAGCGGCTTGACGATGCGCTCGCGGAACCAGGGCTGCTCGGGGTCGCGGCCGGGACGGGTGCCCGACGCCGAGAGCACGACCAGGCGGCGGACGCCGTACCGCTGCATCGAGCGGATCACGTTGAGCGTCCCGAGCGCGTTGACGGCGGGGTCCTTCGGGCGGCGGGCGACGCCGAGCGCCACCAGCACCGCGTCCTGGCCGTCGACGGCGTCGCTCACGACGCCGCCGTCGAGGACGTCGCCGCGGACCACGCGCAGGTGCGCGGCGAGCGGCCCGAGGCGCTCCGGGGCGCGGACCAGCGCGGTCACGTCGTGACCGCGGTCCACCGCGCCCTGCGCCAGCAGCCGCCCCGTGCGGCCCGTCGCTCCTACGACCAGCACCTTCATCGGTGCCAATGGTAGCAGCGGCGGCGGAGGGGCTCGCCGCGGGCGCATGCGGAGCCCGCCGGGGCCGGTGCGGCGGGCGGTGTGTCCGGCGGTGCGCCCGACGGTGGATCTGCCGTCCCGGGCGGGGCGCCCCGCCCCGTCGCGTCGTCGCCCGCCCGGGCAACGGCCGCACGACACGACGGTCCGGCGCCGCCTCCGTCGCGGTATCATCCCGGCGTGGGCGTTGATCTGACAGGCAAGGTCGTCCTGATCACCGGCGGGGGCATCGGCATCGGGCGGGAACTGGCGCTCGCGTTCGCCCGCGCGGGCTGCCGGCTGGCGCTGACCTTCTACGAGCACCAGGCCGACACCGAAGACGCCGCGCAGCTCTGCCGCACCCTCGGGGCGCCCGACGTGTTCACGTGGCCGCTCCAGCTCGCCGACGACGACAGCGTGCGCGCGCTCGTGGAGGCCGTCGTCGGGCACTTCGACGGCGTCGACATCCTCGTCCACAACGCGGGCATCGTGGACTGGCGCCGCTTCCTCGACCAGGACTTCTGGTCCATCGACGAGCAGCTGGCCGTCAACCTCGCCGGAGCGATGAAGCTCACCTGGGCGATGCTGCCGATGGTCCGCGACACGGTGATCGCCATCGGCAGCACCGCGACCCTGCACGACTCGCACACGCCGCCCACCTACGTGGCCACCAAGTGGGGCCTGCGTGGCTTCATCAAGGGGATGGCCGTCGAGCGGCCCGGCAAGCGGTTCGTCAGCGTGCACCCGACCGTGACCGCGACCCGCATGAACGACATGGCCGGCATGCCGCCCGAGCGTGTCGCCGAGGTGGTCGTCCGCGTGGCGGCGCACGACATCGAGGTGCCGTCCGGCGGCGACGTCGACATGCGCGAGTTCGTGACGGGCTGAGCCGGGCGACGGGTCGCCGCAGCGGCCGGCCGCGCGGCGCCGGCGCCCGTGAGGCGCCCCGGCGCGCCCGGCAGGTGTGCCCGGAGCGCGTACGTCACGAGGGCCCGGGCCGGCTTCGCCGGCCCGGGCCCTCGTCTGCCGGAGGCCCGAGACTCCCAGGAGGTGGAGCCTCACTCGTACTGGATGGCCTCCAGGATCCGCACCCGCGAGGCGCGCCGCGCTGGCAGCACCGCCGCCAGCACCCCGACGAACCCGGTCAGGACGAGGAACACCAGCAGCTGGACCCACGGCACCTGGAAGACGAGGCCGTCGCCGCCCATCTGCGTGACCATCACGTAGGCCATGGCCACACCGACGGCCGTGCCCAGGATCCCGCCCATCACGGAGGTGATCACGCTCTCGTACCGCACCATGCGCTTCACCTGGCGGCGGCTGGCGCCGACGGCGCGCAGCATGCCCAGCTCCCGCGTGCGCTCGTGCACGCTCAGCACCAGGGTGTTGACGATGCCGAGGATCGAGATGAGCACCGCCATCGCGAGCAGGCCGTAGAAGAGGTTGAGCAGCATGTCGATCTGGCTGTTGACCATGTCGAGGTACTGGGTCCGCGTCTGGACCTTCTGCGTGGGGAAGCCGGCGAGCGCCGTCTTCACTTCTTGCTGGACGGCGTGGACGCTCGCGCCGTCGGCACTGCGCACCAGGGTGATGGACGAGGCGGTCGGCAGGTCCAGCGCGCGGTAGGCGGCGAGGCTGGTCACCATGCCGCTGAAGGCCATCTGGTCGCGGTAGAAGCCGAGCACGGTGAGCTGCGCCTTCTTGCCGGTCTGCGTGGTCACTGAGATCACGTCGCCGGCCTCGGCGCCCTTGGCCATGGGGGAGCCGGCCTCGAGCAGGACGTGACGGGCATCGAGGCGGGAGTACAGCGCGTCGCTCCCGCCGTTCCTCCAGGCGAACGCCCACACCTGCGGCCAGACCGCGGGGTCGACGCCGTACAGGGTCTGGATGCCGGAGCCCTTGACCTTGACCTCGGCCCAGGCGGCGCCGGCCGCGGCCTGCACGCCGGGGAGGCCGGCCAGGGCACGCACGTCCTTCTGCGGGACGGTCAGGTACGCGCTCTGGTCCTGCACGACGAGCTGCGCACGGGTGGAGTTGCTGATGGCGTCGCTGAACGATCCCTTGAGG
>CAIXSE010000832.1 GCA_903921965.1 uncultured Thermoleophilia bacterium
CGCCGGCTCCAGGCGCTACAGGTAGTCCACCTCGTCCACCCGCGGGGGCCGCGCCTTGGCGTACCACTCCCGCTGCCCGAGCGGGACGGTCGCGTCGAGGCCCCAGCGGTGCTGGGTCATGCGGTTGTGGGAGTCGCCCTGCAGCACCACGACGTCGCGCGCAGGACGTACCCGCGTCACCCAGGCCCACTCCACGTCGGCGGGGTCGTACACGTCGATGTCGTCGTCCACCACGATCACGCAGCTGATGGTGAGGTAGTGCGCCAGCAGCACGTGGACGACGTCCAGGCCGGCGCGCTCGCTCCACTTCTCGATGGAGACCACGAGGCAGTGCGGCGCCGCGGCCTCGCTGAAGGTCACGCCCCTGATGTACTCGGGTGACGGAGCCAGGCCGCACAGCACGCGGTAGGCGGCCGCGGTGAGTGCCCACTTCTCCAGGTTGTGATCCTCGGTCGTGGGCATGCCGCAGGCGATGCCCTGGAAGATGGGGTCGCGGCGCATGGTGACGGCCGTGATCCGCACGACGAAGGCGTCGAACGTGAGTGAGCCGTCGGCGTCGGCGTACATGCCCCGGTACTCGCCGAACGGCCCGTCCGGGGCTCGTTCGCCGGGGACCGTCACCCCCTCGACCACGAGCTCGGCGTGCGCCGGCACGTCGACGTCGATGGTCTCGCAGCGCACCACCTCGAGCGGCTCGCCGCGCATGGCGCCGGCGATCTCCGCCTCGTCGACCCCGAGCGGCGCCTTGACCTGGCTGGCGATGGTGAGCTCGGGGGGAGCACCGATGACCGCGGCGACGCCGACGCCCTCGCCGCGCCTCTCGGCGGCCGCGATGATGATGCCGGTCTGCTTGGGCGGCGAGCCGAGCAGCGTGGTGCGGTCTCTGCCGAGCACCATGCGCCGGTCGATGGTGACGTTCTGGATGCCGGTCCGCGGGTCGCGGACGATGTCGGCGGCCGGGATGAGGAAGCGGCCGCCGTCCCGCTCGCAGTACGTGAGGACGGGGATGGCGTCGAGGTCGACCTCGTCCCCGGTCAGCACGACCTCCTTGACCGGCCCGGTCGCCACGCGCCGCGGCGGCACCCGTCCCTGGTCGAACTCGAGGTACCGCGCGAGCAGGGCGCGCTCGTCGGGCTCGGTCTCGAGGGCCACGGCCATGAGCCGGCGCGTGGCGTACACCCCGGCCGCCACGCGCCAGCCCGGGAAGCCCTTCACGTTCTCGAAGAGCAGCGCCGGGCCGTCGGTGTCGGACACCCTGCGGACCCCGGCGGCCATCTCGTGGCGCGGGTCGACCTCTTGCGTCACGCGCCGCAGGCGGCCGTGGTCCTCCAGGTGGCTCAGGTATCCGCGGAAGTCCCTGGGAAGCATCTGCGCTCCTCTGCCGGCGGGCCGTCCGGGCACTCTAACACCGTCGACGGGCGCGCGACCTTGACACCTCCCGCTGCGCGGCTAATGTGCGGAGTTACACAGCTACAGGCGCCCGGGGCGGGCGCCGGCGGCCCCGCGGTAGGGCACGCACGTAGCACGAGCGCAGAGGGGGACTCCTCACCATGAAGGCGCACAAGACGACACCACGACTGGCCCGTGCCCTGGCCGTCGCCGCCGTCCTGCTGCTCATCGCGGCAGTGGCGATCGCCGCCGCGGGGTGCGGCACCGAGAGCGGTGGCGGGGGCGGCAGCTCCGCCAGCGCGAGCCCGGCCGCCGGCACGCCGGTCCCCGGGGGCACGCTCCGCGTCGGCATGCAGCCCGGCAACGGTCAGTTCGACCCCGTCATGATGGCCGGCGCGGTCGGCGACATCCTGATGACCTGCCAGGCGGCCGAGAACCTGGTCAAGCTGGCGCCGGACTTCAGCGTGCAGCCGTGGCTCGCCAAGAGCTGGGACTCGCCCGACGGCAAGGACTGGACCTTCATGCTCCAGGAGGGCGTCACCTTCCACAACGGCGAGGCGTTCACGGCCGACGACGTCATCTACTCGTTCGAGCGGCTGAAGAGCAAGGAATCCCCGATGGCCGGGGTGTACGAGAACATCAAGGAGGTCGTGGCCGACAGCCCGACGCAGGTCACGTTCAAGCTCAAGGCCGTCGACTCCGAGTTCCCGTCGTCGCTCACCGACTACCGCGCCAAGATGCTGTGCAAGACGGTGGCCGACCCCATGAAGGAGCTCGTGGGCACGGGCCCGTTCATGCTCAAGTCGTACACGGCTGAGGACCGCGCCGTGCTCGTCAAGTACCCGCAGTACTGGGGCAAGGCCGCGAACGGCGACCAGCTGCCGTACTTCGACGAGGTCGACTTCATCTACTCGCCCGACACTGCCGGCCAGATCGAGGGCCTGCAGGGCGGCGCCCTCGACTGGGTCGGCGGCATCACCTCCGAGCAGAAGCAGGTCGTCGAGGCCGATCCCAACCTGAAGACCATCACCTCGGTGACCAACTACCTCAACTGCCTGCAGATCCGCGTCGACCAGGGCGTCGGCAAAGACGTCAAGGTCCGTCAGGCGCTGTGGGCCGGCACCGACCGCCAGGCCATCATCGACCTCGTCGCGCCCGGCGTCGCGGAGC
>CAIXSE010000833.1 GCA_903921965.1 uncultured Thermoleophilia bacterium
AGGGGGGTTCTCAAGGTCGAGTGACCTCCAGATCGACTCTGTCAGGTGTCTCTCTACAACGCGAGCCTCGTGTTTCCTTCTCCGGCAGTAGCAGTCACCTCCTTGGCAGGACACACAAGAAACGCCGTTCGAGGGGGAATCCTTTCGGCCCCTCCTTGCCGTGGGCAGGCCTTACGGCCCGGCCCGTTGAGGCACTCTACCCTCTGGTGTGCGCCGGCGCAACACGCTTCGTAGAAATCCTTCACGCGTGCTGAACATGTCCGGAAGGGACGGGAGCGCGGGCGGTGGAGCGCCCCAGGAAGCTGCGGAGACCTGCGTCGTCGTGCGGGCTCCGCCTGGGGACGAAGGCTGCCTTCGGCTTCTCGCGCGCGTGAAGAAGAAGCGGACCCACCGCCGTCCGGACAGGCCCGCGGGGACCGGACGGAGTGCCCCGGACGCGCCGGGGGCGCGGGAAGAGCCGCCGAAGGCGGCCCCGCCCGCGCCCCCTGTCGCTGCTATCTGATCGCGTCTTCGCCGCGCTGGTTGGTGCGCGTGCGGACGGCCTCGTCGACGGGCAGCACGAAGATCTTGCCCTCGCCGATCTGGTTGCTCTTGAGCGAGGCCACGATGGCCTCGACGATACGCTCGACGTCTGCGTCGGGGACCACCATCTCGACCTTCATCTTGGGGTGGAACCTGTACTGCCCGGGCTGGACGTCTTCGCCGCGCGTGAACCCGCGCTGGACGCCGAAGCCCTTGACCTCGGCGACCGACATGCCGACCACGCCCTCGACCGCCAGGGCCTCGGCGACCATGTCGAGGTTGTAGGGCTGGATGTAGCACTCGATCTTCTTCATGCTCGCCGCTCCTTGTCACTCGTGGAAGGTGCTCCGCCGTGCGCATCGCGCAAAGCCGTGAGCTACGCCCGCTCGTCTCGGTCGTCGCAGCCTGCCGCGACGGGACCTGCCTGCTCCTGTCTCTGCGTCGTGTACTTCCCCCGGAAGCGTCAGACGACGCCCTGGTCGAGCATGGAGTCGGCGACCTTGAGGAAGCCGGCGATGTTGGCACCTGCGACGTAGTTGCCCTTGAGGTCGTAGGCCGCGGCCGCGTCGACGCACTGCTTGTGGATGGCCTTCATGATGCCGTGCAGGCGCGCGTCCACTTCTTCGCGCGTCCAGTTGAGGCGCAGGCTGTTCTGCGACATCTCGAGGCCGGAGGTGGCCACGCCGCCGGCGTTGGCGGCCTTGCCGGGCCCGTAGAGGATGCCCTTGGCCACGAAGAGCTCGACGCCCTCGGGCACCGTCGGCATGTTCGCGCCCTCGGAGACCACGTAGACGCCGTTGTCGAGCAGGTTCTGGGCATCCTTGGCGTTGATCTCGTTCTGGGTGGCGCTCGGGAAGGCGCAGTCGGCCTTGTGGGCCCACAGCGGGTTGTGGTCGAGAGACGCGTCGGCGGGCGTGAACACCGCGCCCGGGTACGCGTCCGCGTACTCCTTGACCCGGCCGCGGCGGACGTTCTTGAGCTCCATGAGGAAGGCGAGCTTGGCGCGGTCGATGCCGGCCTCGTCGTAGATGTAGCCGCTGGAGTCGCTGAACGTGACGGCGGTACCGCCGAGGTCGATGATCTTCTCGATGGTGTACTGGGCCACGTTGCCGGAGCCGCTCACCAGGCACTTCTTGCCCTCGAGGGTCTCGCCGCGGGTGGCGAGCATCTCGGCGGCGAAGTACACCGAGCCGTAGCCGGTGGCCTCGGGACGGATGAGCGAGCCGCCCCAGTTGATGCCCTTGCCGGTGAGCACGCCGGTGAACTCGTTGCGGACGCGCTTGTACTGGCCGAACATGTAGCCGATCTCGCGGCCGCCCACGCCGATGTCGCCGGCCGGCACGTCGGTGAACTGGCCGATGTGGCGCTGGAGCTCGGTCATGAACGACTGGCAGAAGCGCATGACCTCGTTGTCGCTCTTGCCCTTGGGGTCGAAGTTGGAGCCGCCCTTGCCGCCGCCCATGGGGAGG
>CAIXSE010000834.1 GCA_903921965.1 uncultured Thermoleophilia bacterium
AGCTTGTAGTTCGGGCAGACGTGCTTGTAGTCGTTGCAGCTGACCACGACCGGCACGCCGGCGCGCTTCGCGGCCCGCAGGATCGAGGGCGTCAGGTGCGTCTGGAAGGCGAACGCGTGGACCACGTCGGGGCGGAAGTCCGCGAGGAGCGCGGAGAAGCGCCGCTCCGCCTCGAAGGAGTAGATCATGCCGGGGAGGCGCGCGGAGCGGCGGAGCGCGCTCCCGCTGACGTAGTCGGGCGGGTCGACGAAGACGGCCGGGTCGTCGCACGGCACGTTCAGCGGCGAGGCCGTGGAGAACCAGGCGACCTCGTGGCCGCGCTCCTTGAGCACCCGCCCGGTCTCGAGGAAGAACAGGTCCCCCCCGCCGGTGACGTGGAACGTCTTGTGCGCGAGCAGGACCCTCACGGGCGCGGCGCCGCAGGGCCTTCGCGCCCGGCGCCCTGCGGGCGGCGCAGGTGGTAGACCACCCGCCCGTCGCAGGCCTCGCCGAGCGGCTCTATCTCGGTGAGGCCGCTGCGCTCGGCCACGTAGCGCGTGAACTCGTCCGGGGCGAGCGGCCGGTGGGCGCCGGCGAACTGCGGCTCGCCGGCGCTGTGGGGCTCGAAGAACATCTGTTCGCAGTGCAGCTGGCCGAGAAAACGCTCGAGCAGCTCCATCTCGGCCTTCGTCTTCAGGAAGTGGTGCAGGATGTTGAAGGCCAGCACCGTGTCGAAGCGCCGCTCCCCGAACACGCCGGGCGAGAGCAAGGACTCCGCGACCACGGCGAAGTGGTGGTCGTTGGCGTCGCGGATCGCCGTCATGAAGCGGACCAGCAGCGGGTCGTTCTCGACGGCGGTGCACGCGTAGCCGAGGTCCTCGAGCCGGTTGTCGAAGAAACCGAGGTTGGCGCCGAGGTCGAGCACCGAGCCCCGCCCGCCCCACAGCCTGGGCTCGACCAGCGCCCAGCGGTCGTCGCAGGCGTGGGCGCTGGGGACGACGGCGAGGTCGGGGTGGAGCGCGGCCTGGTAGAGCGCCCCGCCCTCGCTCACCGCGTAGGCGTACAGCTCGTCGCGCAGCGCGGCCCACTCCGGGTGGCGCACGGCGACCTGCACGGGGATCGCGCGCAGACCGAGGACCTTGGCGATGCTCAGGCGGTGCGCGCCGTCGCAGAACAGCAGCTCGCCGCGGCGGCCCACGGCGACGGCGACCTCGTCGCCGGTGGCGGCGTCGGGGTCGCGCTCGAGCAGCCGCTCCTGGGGCAGGTAACCGTGGTCCCTGATCGAGGCGAAGAGCCGCTCGACGCGCGCCAGGTGGGCGTCGACCTCGGCCCTGTCCCTCAGGCCCTTGGGGTGCTCGCCCTTCGCGAGGCGCTGCATCGCCTGCGCGTACCAGGCGGTCTGCTCCCACGTGCACGAGCGCTCGCCCAGCACCTGGAGGATCGCCTGGTGCAGGGCGAGCTCGTCGAAGCGCTTGCCCGGCGCGTCCCAGTCGCCCGAGACGACGGCGCCGCGGAAGTCGTGCAGCCCGAACTCGACCCGTGAACAGTGGACGACGGCGGCCGGGTCGACCGTCAGGGTGTCGCGCGAGGCGCCGGGCCACCCGGCGACGCCGCCGTGACGGCGCAGCAGCGCGCGGCGGCGGCGGGCCTTGAGCGCGCGCCACGCGCGCAGGACGGGCACGCCCACGCGCGGCTCGCGCTCGGCGAGCGTGCGCAGGTACACGCGCACCCGGCGCGCGGCCGAGGTGCCCGTC
>CAIXSE010000835.1 GCA_903921965.1 uncultured Thermoleophilia bacterium
CACCACGGCCGTACGGGCCGGGTCGACGATGCCGAGCCTCGCGCCCTTGTCCCGGTTGGCCCGGCTGACGGCGATGAACCGGGCGGTGCGCGGGCGCAGCGTCCGCTCCACGCCGAGCAGCACACCGCGGCGGGCCCGGGACCCCTGGTCGGCGTGGATGCCGTGGAGCGTGTACACCACGCGCCGGCGAGCGAGCGGGTCGGCCGCGCGCGCGAACGCCGCGGCGCGCGACCCGTGCGCGTGCACGACGCCGGGCTCGAGCGCGGCGAGCGCGGCGCGGAACCCGGCGAACGCCCGCCCCGAGAAGCCCTGCTCGATCGGCGTCGCGAAGGCAGGGACGCCGAGCGACGCCGCGAGCTCCCACAGGCCTCCGTGCGGCGGCGCCGCCAGCGCGACCTCCACGCCGGCCGCCGGCAAGCGGCGCAGCAGGTCGGCGACGTGCTTCTCGCCGCCGCCGTCGAGCGCGGTCGCGGCGGCCACCTGGAGCACCCGCATCAGTGCCCCCGGAGGCGGTAGGGACGGATCACCCACGCCAGCCGATGGGCGAGCGCGAAGACCCTGTCGGCGCGCGCCGGACCGAGCAGGCGCAGCACGAGACGGCGGACCCGCACGTTCTGCCGCAGCAGCGCGACGGAGTGCATCGCCACGTCGCGCTCGCGCGCCGTCAGCCTGCCTGACCAGAGCACGTCGCGGAGCACCCGGATCTCGCACTCGTGCATACGCACCACGTCGGCGGTCATCTGCGTGGCGCTCTCGCGGCAGAAGCTGAGGAGCCGGGGGTTGTAGATGTGGCGGGCGCCGGCGAGCATGGCGCGGAGCCAGAAGTCGTAGTCCTCGCAGTAGATGTCGGGACGCATCCCGCCGGCCGGCGCGAAGACGGCCCGGCGGAACACCGCCGTGGTGAAGATGCCGTTCTCGCGCAGCAGGTCCTCCAGAGCGAGCGAGAACACCTCGCCGGCCCTCGGGCCTTCGTGGTACGGCCGCCGGCTCCCGTCGGGGAGCAGCCGCCAGCCGTTGCACGCGTAGATGTCGTAGCCGGGGTGCGCGGCGATGAACGCCGCCGTCTCCGCCAGGTACGACGGCGTGTAGATGTCGTCCGCGTCGAGCCGGCACGCGTACTCGCCGCGCGCGTGCTCGACGGCCACGCCGCGGGCCGGTCCGCAGCCCATGTTCGGCTGGCTGACCACGCGGACGCGGGCGTCCCCGCGCGCGCACGCCCGCACGACGCCCGCCGTACCGTCGGTCGAGCCGTCGTCGACGACGACGAGCTCCCAGTCGGCGAACGTCTGGCCGAGGACCGACGCGACCGCCTCGGCGACCGTCGCCGAGGCGTTGTACGCCGGCATGACGACCGAGAACAGCGGACTGCCGCCTGCGGTGGCCGCGCCGCTCACGCGCCCTCTCCCCGGACCAGGCCGAAGACGCGCCGCACACGGCCCCAGTTGTCCCGCTCGCCGGGCTCGCGGAGCGCGACCCGCAGCGCGGCGAGACGCGCCGCGGCCAGGTCGCCCCGCGCCTCCGCGGCGTCGGCGGCGTCGGCGTACAGCCGCGTGCGGCGCCGGCGGAAAGCCCGCCGCTCGGCTGGCCTGGACGGCCGGCACGCGTGCTCCGCGCGCTCGAGGACGGCGAGCAATCCCTCGCGAGCCTGGGCCGCGGACCACTCGTCGCGATAGCTCGCGCCCCAGTCGCGGTACAGCACCCACGGCCGCTCGAGGTAGGCGACCGGCGCGACGCACGCCACACGCAGCCAGAGGTCGTAGTCTTCGGCGCCGAGCGCCGCGTCCTCGCAGAACAGCCCGGCGGCGAACAGCAGGCTCCGGCGGACGAGCACGCTCGACGTGACCACGAAGTTGCTCAGCACAAGCCGGTCCAGCACCCGTCCCGACCGGCCCGCGCCGGGAGGCAGGAGCGGGAGGAGCCCGTCGGCCGTCCCCGGATCGGTCTGCCGCAGGGCGTTGGTGCAGACGAGGCCCGTCCCGGGGTGGGCCGGGAACACCGCGAGCTGCGTCTCGAGCTTCTCCGGCAGCCAGGCGTCGTCGGCATCGAGGAAGGCGATGAGCTCGCACGCCGCGCCGCGGATCCCGCGGTTGCGCGGCACCGCGGGGTTCCCGGAGTGGCCGCCGCGGAGCAGCGACACCCTGCCGCCACAGGCCTCCACGAGGTCGCAGGTGCCGTCGGTGGACCCGTCGTCGCAGACCAGCACCTCCGCCACCGCCTCGCCCTGCGCCAGGGCGCTCTCGATGGCCCTGGTCACCCACGCCTCGCCGTTGTGGACGGGGATGACCACGCTCACGCGGGCGGCGTCGCCCATCTACCGCGCGCCGTC
>CAIXSE010000836.1 GCA_903921965.1 uncultured Thermoleophilia bacterium
AGCGTCTGGCCGATCATGCGCTCCTCGGGCGTCACGCCGCAGCGCCCCCTGAGCTCGATGCCTTCGAGAGAGATGGAAAGGCTGCGCGACATGGAGCCTCCTGGGAGCGGTGAGGGAGCGGGCGAGCCGGGCTCAGGCGGACGGTGATCCCTCGAGGACGGCCAGCGTGACGCGGAGCGCCTCGAAGTTGGGACGCACGTCGTGGACGCGGAACACGTGCGCTCCGGCGAGCAGGCCGATGACGGTGGTGGCCACGGTGCCGGTGGTACGCTCGGCCGGAGCCGAGCCGAGGATGGCGCCCAGGAACCGCTTGCGCGACGTGCCCAGCACCACCGGCCGGCCGAGGGCCGTGAAGCGGTCCAGGTGCCTGAGCAGCGCGAGGTTGTGCTCGATCGTCTTGCCGAAGCCGATGCCCGGGTCGAGCATGATCTGGTCTTCGCGCACGCCGCGCGCCAGGGCGTACGACATGCGCTCCTCCAGGAAGCGCTGCACCTCGTCGACCACGTCGTCGTAGTGCGGGTCGTCCTGCATCGTCTTGGGCTCGCCCTGCATGTGCATCAGGCACACCGGGCGTCCCGACTCGGCGACGACGTCGACCATGGCGTCGTCGAAGCGCAGGGCGCTGACGTCGTTGATGATGGCGGCGCCGGCGGCCAGCGCCCGGCGCGCCACCTCGGCCTTCATCGTGTCGACCGAGATGGGCACCCCGACCCGATCGGCGAGCGCCTCGACCACGGGCACCACGCGGCGCAGCTCTTCGTCCACGCCGACCGCGTCGGAGCCCGGCCGCGTGGACTCGCCGCCGATGTCGACGATCGCCGCGCCCTCGCGCACCAGCGTGAGGCTCTGCTCGAGCGCGTCGGTCGAGTCGAAGAACATCCCTCCGTCCGAGAACGAGTCGGGCGTGACGTTGACGACCCCCATGAGGCAGGGGAAGGGGATGTCCAGCGAGCAGGTGGGCGGGACGCCGGTCACAGGTGCTGTGAGGTCAGCGACGCGGTGCGTTGATGAGGGCGAACGCCTCGGCGCGGGTGGCGTCGTGCGACTGGATCATGCCGCGCACGGCGCTGGTGACCGTCTTCGAGCCCGGCGTGCGCACGCCGCGCATGGACATGCACAGGTGCTCGGCCTCGATGAGCACGAGCGCGCCGGCCGGGTTGAGGGCGCGCACGATGGCGTCGGCGACCTCCGATGTGATGCGCTCCTGCAGCTGCGGCCGCGCCGCCACCTGACGGACCACGCGGGCGAGCTTGGAGAGCCCGCAGATCCCGCCGTCCCTGCCGGGGATGTAGGCCACGTGCGCCATCCCGGCGAACGGGAGCAGGTGGTGCTCGCACACCGAGTAGAAGTCGATGTCTTTGATGAGCACCATCTCGCGGTGGTGGTCGCCCTCCATGGCAACCAGCAACTCGGCCGGGTCGGGCGCGGCGATGCCCGAGAAGACGTCTTCGTACATGTCGGCCACGCGCCGAGGGGTACCGAGGAGGCCCGGCCGCTCCAAGTCCTCCCCGATGCCCTCGAGGATGAGCCGCACGCCCTGTTCGATCTTGTCGCGGTCCACGCGCACCTCCACTCGGCCCGGGGCCGTCAGGTGGTCTCCGGGTTGACCGGGTTCACGTGCGCCGGCTTCGGGACCGGCGGCTGCGACGGACGACGGGTGCTGCGGTCGTGCTCGATCTTGGCGCGCCGCGCGGCCGCCTTCTCGTCGCGCTCGCGGAACACCTCTTCCTCCGGGACGCCGTCGACGAGCGCCTGGAACTCGGTCGCCTCGATGGTCTCACGGGTCATGAGGATCTTGCTGATGCCGTCGAGCAGGTCGCGCTTCTCGGTGAGCAGGTCGACGGCGGTCTGGTGCGCCTCTTCGATGATGCGGCGGATCTCGTCGTCGATCTGGCGCGCGACCTCGTCGGAGTAGTCGGCCTGCTGCTGGAACTCGCG
>CAIXSE010000837.1 GCA_903921965.1 uncultured Thermoleophilia bacterium
AGCTCAGGCCCATGGCGATCATCACGCGCTGGCACATGCCGCCGCTGAACTGGTGCGGGTAGTCGTTCACGCGCGTCTCGGGGCTCGGGGTGCCGACCAGGCGCAGGAGCTCGACGGCCTTGTCCTGCGCCTCACGCTTGGACAGGCCGAGGTGCGTCCGCGTCGCCTCGGCCAGCTGCTGCCCGACGGTGAGCACGGGGTTCAGCGAGGTCATCGGCTCCTGGAAGATCATCGCAATCCGGCCGCCGCGCACGGCGCGCATCTCGGGGCCGTTCTTCGCGTACTTGAGCAGGTCGTTGCCCTCGAACACGACCTCCCCGCCGGTGATGCGGCCGGGCGGGGTCTGGATGAGCTGCATCACGGCGAGCTGGCTCGCGGACTTGCCGCAGCCGCTCTCGCCGACCAGCCCGACGATCTCGTGCTCGGCGAGCGTGTACGTGACGCCGTCCACGGCGCGCACCGCGCCGTTGGGCGTGCCGAACTCCACCTTCAGGTCGCGGACCTCGAGCAGGGGGGCGCTCACGAGTGCTTCCCCGCCAGGGTGAAGGTGCCGCGCAGGCGCGGGTCGAGCACGTCGCGCAAGGCGTCACCGATCATGTTGAAGGCGAACACCGTGGCCATGATGGCCACGCCGGGGGCGATGGAGAGGATCGGGTCGGTGAACAGGTAGCGGTAGCCGTCGGCGACCATGGAGCCCCAGGTGGGGACGGTCGGCGGCACGCCGATGCCGAGGAAGCTCAGGGCCGACTCCGCGAGGATCGCGGCGCCGATCTGCATGGTCATGAAGACGAGCACGTGGGAGAACGCGTTGGGCACCACATGCCCGGCCATGATGCGCCAGCCCCCGGCGCCCATGCCGCGCAGCGAGACGATGAAGTCCTTGCGCTTGATGGACTGCGTCTCGGCGCACATGAGGCGCGCGTACGGCGGGATCATGCTCACGCCGATGGCCACCACGACGTCGGCGAGCCCGCCGCCCATGAGCGCCGCGATGGTCAGCGCCAGCAGGATCATCGGGATGGTCATGAGGGCGTCCATGAAGCGCATGATCACGGCCTCGACCCAGCGGCCGAAGTAGCCGGCCACGGTGCCGAGCACCACGCCGATGAGGGCCGAGAGGGCCACCGCCACGAGGCCGACCAGCAGCGACACGCGCGAGCCGTAGATGACGCGGCTCAGGGTGTCGCGGCCGAGCGTGTCGGTGCCCAGCCAGTGCTCCCAGGACGGCGGCGCCAGGCGGTTGACCAGGTCGGTCTGGTTGGGCGGGTACGGCGCGATCCACGGCGCGAAGATCGCGACGATCAGCAGGATGAAGACGAAGATGGCGCAGCCCATGAAGAGCTTGCGGTGCAGCAGCGCCTGGACGGCGACGCGCCGCGGGCTGACCCGGGGCGGCGCCACGGCGCAGGCCGCCCCGCTCGGCAGGGTCTTCTGCGCCGCGCTCACGCCAGCCTCACGCGCGGGTCGAGCCAGCCGTAGGAGAGGTCGACCAGCAGGTTGGCGACGATCACGGCGATGGCCGTGATGAGCACCACGCCCTGCACGATGGCGTAGTCCTTGGCGAACAGGGCGTTGACGGCGAGGCGGCCGATGCCGGGGATGTTGAACACCGTCTCCACGAGCACGGCGCCGCCGATGATCATCGGTACCGCCATGCCGGCGAGCGTGACGACCGGCAGGATGCCGTTCTTCACCACGTGCCGGCCGATCACCACGCGCTCACTGAGGCCCTTGGCCCAAGCCGTGCGCACGTAGTCCTGGTGCAGCACCTCGAGCATGGCCGAGCGCGTCTGCCGGGTGGCGCCGGCGAGCGGCCCCAGGGCCAGGCAGAACGCCGGCAGGATCAGCTGCTGGATGCTCATCGAGAAATCGGTGAACGGCGAGGTGTACCCCTGCACCGGCAGCCACTTGAGCTGCACGGCGAACAGGTAGATGAGGATGATGCCGACCCAGAAGATCGGCGCCGTCACGCCGAGGTTGGCGAACACGAGGATCGTGTTGTCGATCCACGTCCCCCTGCGTATCGCCGCGAGGATCCCCAGCGGGATGCCGATCAGCTGGCTGATGATGAACGAGACGAGGCCCAGGTACAGCGTGATGGGCACGGCGCGGGCCAGCTCCTCGTTGACCGTGGTGCCCTTGGTGATCGACTTGCCGAGGTCGCCCTGCAAGACGCCCTTGATCCAGTCCAGGTACTGGAGCGGCACCGGCTTGTCGAGGCCGTACTGGTGCCGCATGCGGGCGATCTCCTCCGCGTTGGTGATGCGGTACGAGTCGGAGCTCAGGTACAGCAGGATGGGGTCGCCCGGCAGCCAGCGCATGATCCCGAACACGAGGAACGTGATGATGAGCAGGACCACCAGGGACTGGACCAGGCGGCGTGCGATGTAGCCGGCCACGCCGCCTCAGCCCTTGGTGCTCGTGTCTGCCGCAAACGTGTGCACGGTCCGCGTCACTTCGCCTCGGCGATCGACTTCTCCCAGTGCACGCCCCAGATGTCGGGGCGGCCGCACATGAACATGCGCTCGCACGGCACCGGCAGGTCCCACAGCCGGGCCGCGTTGCCGCCGAGGATGAGGTTGATCTCGTCCTGCGTGACGCGGTCGCGGAGCCTGTCGATCTGGTGCAGCATCTGGCCCCACCAGTCGGGCTGGTACGGGGGGATGCGCGGCCAGCGCTTCATCGCGGTCATGTACGTCGAGGGGTCGCCACCCGGCGCCATCACGGGGTACTGCGGCACGTGGCCGTAGTCGGCGCCCCACAGCAGCTGCGTGACGGTGACGTTTGGATCCTTGAGGGCGAAGTCGAAGTACTCGGCCGGCCAGGTGCCGCACTCGAGGTACACGTTGCTGGCGCCGATGCCCACGGCGAGACCGGCGACCTCGCAGGCGCGGCGCACGAGCTCGGGGCCGCGCGCGTAGCCGCCGATGGAGTAGCCGGCGTGGTTGAAGATGATCGGCACGTCGGGGAACTCGACGGCGATGCGGGCGAGCAGGTCGAAGTAGTCGAAGCCC
>CAIXSE010000838.1 GCA_903921965.1 uncultured Thermoleophilia bacterium
GCCGCCGTGCACCGCATCCTCTGCGAGGCCCGCCCCGGCGAGGAGGTGCTGCTGCACGGCGTCACCGGCAGCGGCAAGACCGAGGTGTACCTTCAGGCCGCCCAGGCGGCGCTCGAGGGCGGGCGCTCGGTGCTCCTGCTGGTGCCCGAGATCGGCCTCACCGGCCAGACGGTCACGCGCGTCCGTGAACGCTTCGCCGGCCAGAGGGTGGCCGTGCTGCACTCCGGCCTCACGGCCCGGGAGCGCCTGCTGTCGTACCGGGCCATCGCCGCCGGCGAGGTGCGCATCGTGGTCGGCGCGCGCTCCGCGGCGTTCGCGCCGCTCCGCGACCTCGGACTCGCGATCGTCGACGAGGAGCACGACACGAGTTACAAGCAGGAGAGCGAGCCCGCCTACGACGCCCGCACCGTCGTCCGCTGGCGCGCCGCGGCGAGCGGCGCCGTCGTCGTGCTCGGCTCGGCCACGCCCAGCGTCGAGGCCTACGCCCGCGTCCCGCTGCACGCCGACCTGCGCCGCCGCGTCGACGGCTCGGTGCCTCCCGAGATGGAGGTCGTCGACATGCGCGACCACCACGGGGTGTTCTCGGACACCCTGGCGAAGGCGCTCACGGCGACCATCGACGCCGGCGAGAAGGCCATCCTGTTCCTCAACCGCCGCGGCTTCGCGTCCTACCTGCTGTGCGACCACTGCGGCCACGCCTGGGAGTGCCCGCAGTGCGACGTCACGCTCACGCTGTTCTCGGGGCAGCGCCTGCGCTGCCGCACCTGCGGCCACACCGAGCCGGCGCCCGGCTCGTGCCCGGAGTGCGGCAGCACCGACCTCGTGCGGCACGGGTTCGGCACCGAGCGGCTCGAGCGCGAGGTGCAGGAGCTCCTGCCGGGGGTCGAGCTCCTGCGCCTGGATTCCGACGTCGCCGCTTCCTACCACCGGCTGCGCGCCGTGCTCGACAGCTTCGCGGCCCCGGGAGCCAAGGTCCTCGTGGGCACGCAGATGATCGCCAAGGGGCACCACTTCCCCGAGGTCACCCTGGTCGGGGTCGTGAACGCCGACGTCACCCTCCACTTCCCCGACTTCCGCGCCGAGGAGCACACCTTCGCCATGCTCATCCAGGTGGCGGGCCGCAGCGGCCGCGGCGAGCGCCCTGGACGCGTCGTCGTGCAGACGCTCAACCCCGACGCGCGGCCTATCGCCGACGCCGTGGCGCGCGAGGAGGAGAAGTTCTACGCCGAGGAGCTCGACCGCCGCCGCGAGCTCGGTTACCCGCCGTCCGGGCGGCTCATCGCCCTGGAGGTGTCGGGGACAGACGCGGAGAAGGTCGGCGTCGCCGGGCGCTACACGGCCGGCAAGCTCGCCGCGGGCCTGCGGCACGGCGAGCAGGTCCTCGGCCCCGGCCCGCTGTGGCGCGAGCGCGGGCGGCACGCCTGCCGGGTGGTGGTGAAGACCGCCGAAACGGGGCACACTCTGGACAGCCTGCGACGGTGGCTGGCGGCCGACCGCGACAGGTACGCGGCGCGCGGCGTGCGGCTCGTCCCGGACGTCGACCCGCAGTGGCTGTAGGGTCATGAGGTACGATTGAGCCATGAGCGACACCTACGACATCGAATGCGAGGACGAGGTCCTCTCCCGGCGGGAGCGCGAGGC
>CAIXSE010000839.1 GCA_903921965.1 uncultured Thermoleophilia bacterium
CCGCGGCAACGGGCCCTTCCGCTGGGCGGCGCTCAGCGGCGACCCGCAGGACATCGCCGTCACCGACGCCGCCCTGCTCGAGGCCTTCCCCGACAACCAGATGGTCTCGCGCTGGCTCAAGATGGCCGGCGAGAAGGTCCACTTCCAGGGCCTGCCCTGCCGCATCTGCTGGCTGGAGTACGGAGAGCGCGCCAAGGCCGGCCTCATCTTCAACGACCTCGTGCGCACCGGGAAGGTCAAGGCCCCCATCGTCATCGGCCGCGACCACCTCGACAGCGGCTCCGTCGCCAGCCCGTACCGCGAGACCGAGAGCATGCTGGACGGCTCCGACGCCATCGCCGACTGGCCGATCCTGAACGCGCTGGTGAACACGGCCGCCGGTGCCAGCTGGGTCAGCTTCCACCACGGCGGCGGCGTGGGCATCGGCAAGAGCCTGCACGCCGGCATGGTGGTTGTCGCCGACGGCACCGACATGATGGCCGACCGCCTGCGGCGCGTGCTGACCACCGACCCGGGCACCGGCGTGATGCGTCACGCCGACGCCGGCTACCCCGAGGCGGTCGAGAAGGCCCGCGAGGCCGGCATCGACCTTCCGATGGTGGGGTCGTGATGAGCGGGGAGCCTGAGGAACAGGGCGCGGGCGGAATGGTAGTGGCGGGCGCGGAGGACTCGACCGTCCTGCTCGACGTGAGCCTCTGCAAAGCCTGCGGCATCTGCATCGAGCTGTGCCCGACGCACGTGTTCGACGCCACCGAGCTCGGTGAGGCCGTCGTCGCGCGGCCCGAGGACTGTAACCGCTGCCTGCTGTGCGAGCTGCACTGCCCCGATTTCGCGATCGAGGTGCGGCGCAAGGAGAAGAAGGTCGCCGGCGACGCCGCCCCGGCCGAGGCCGAGGAAGCGGACGACGAGCAGGCCGGGCGCGTGTACGCGGCGCTGGCCGCGTCCAAGAGCGAGCGGTCCGCCGAGGTCACCGGCGACCAGCACTGCGCCAAAGAGCACGAGGAGCACTGACATGGCCGGCACACCCATCCTGCTGCAGGGCAACGAGGCGGTCGCCGAAGGCGCCATCGCCGCCGGCGCCCGCTTCTTCGCCGGCTACCCCATCACCCCGTCCACCGAGATCGCCGAGCGGCTCGCCAAACGCATGCCCGAGGTCGGCGGCCGCTTCATCCAGATGGAGGACGAGATCGCCTCCATCGCCGCCGTCTGCGGCGCCAGCCTGGCCGGCAAGAAGGCGCTCACCGCCACCTCCGGCCCGGGCTTCAGCCTGATGCAGGAGATGATCGGCTTCGCCACGATGGCACAGATCCCGTGCGTCATCGTGGACGTCATGCGCGGCGGGCCCTCCACGGGCCTGCCGACGGAGCCCGCCCAGGGCGACGTGATGCAGGCCCGCTGGGGCACGCACGGCGAGCACTCCATCATCGCGCTCGCCCCGTCCGGCGTCCTCGAGTGCTACACGCTCACCGTCGAGGCGTTCAACCTCGCGGAGCAGTACCGGACGCCGGTCATCATCCTGTCCGACGCCCTCGTGGGGCACATGCGCGAGGCCGTGGTGCTGCCCGAGCCGGGCAGCCTGCGCATCGCCGAGCGCGGCCTGCCCGACTGCGAGCCCGACGAGTACGACACCATCGTCAGCGACATCGACAACATCCTGCCGCGGCCGCCGCTCGGC
>CAIXSE010000840.1 GCA_903921965.1 uncultured Thermoleophilia bacterium
AGCGTCTGCTTGCCATGCAGAAGGTCGAGGGTTCGAGCCCCTTCACCCGCTCCATTTCCCCCTCTCGGGGTGCGAGGCAGAGGACAGAGGCGATGTGCTCTGTCGTCTGCCTCTCGTCACGTCAGGGGCGCCTCTTCTTCGGGGCGGCGTAGCCAAGTGGTAAGGCAGAGGTCTGCAAAACCTCCATCACCGGTTCGACTCCGGTCGCCGCCTCCAGCTTTTTCCCTGCATCTGGCCTGTATCTGGCGATCTCCTGTGGTACACTGCCGCGCTCAGAACCGTGCAATGGGCTGGATCGTCGACATCTTGTCGACGAGAAAGCGGCACGTGTCCCGGCACACGTTGGTTCCGGGCGGCACAACGCGGTCTCGTCATCTGACCGCCACCGCCCGTCCAGACTATCCAGCTTCGGGCGGTGTACTCCGACTCGAGGTGGCACCGGCGCTCCGGGCTCTCAATCTCTCGACCATCGCCTCCAGCCTCCGCTTGGCCTCGCTCTGGCTCGGATCCTCCGGCTCTGCCCAGGGCCGCATCGCATCCCAGGTGATCTGACTGTCCAGTGGCGGCTGTGGATAGGCGCCGGGGTCGGAGAGCAGGAAGTCGCGGAACTGGACGGGCGCCTCCTGGTAGCAGGCCATGATGGCCTCGCGCAGGACCGCGGGCTCTGCCTGGAACTGCAGATCGATCAGCGTCACCTGGTCCCGGACGCGCTCAATCACCTCGACAGGCAGGTTGTGCAGGACGGCGTGCAAGGCCTCCGTTCCGACGATCCGCCTGCCGGAGTCGACACCGTGCGCGAAGAACGCCTTCAAGGCGTCGCCGGTGAGATGACCCTCCGACTCCGGCCCGCCCAGGATCAGGTAGCGGATGTTCGGGTTGGCGACCAGGTTGCAGATCATCTTCTCGAAGCCGATGTTCGGAGTCTGGACGGTGCCGGAGAGAGCAGCCCCACTTTCGACGCCGGTGCGCACCAGCGTCTGGATGTCGGGCGGGATCTTGTCCTCGTCCTGGTTCAGGATGATGGCGACGGCGACGGGCGAGAAGTCGTTGCCGCGCAGGTAGCGCCCTTCCTCGGGAGGATAGGTATCAGCCGGCTTCACCTTGTGCATGGTGTCTCCCAGGACTCCTCTCCAGGTGAACGAGTACGGGGACTGCGCAGGTGGGGAGAGACCTCCATCGCGATCCGGCTCCGATTCACTTGCTCGTGTCGAACACGATCTTGCCCTGCACCCCGCCCGCTTCCTGACGCTGCTGGACTTCGCCGACCAGGGACAGCGGCATCACCGAGTCGATGAGCGGCCGGATCCTTCCTCGTTCGACCAGGTCACGCAGCACTTCCATCTTCCGACGGGTCGGTTCGATGAAGAAGAACATCATGTCGATGTTCCGGCTCCATGCCTCGAGCAGGTTCTGGGCGGTGGGGATGTCGACGATCGACACCAGTCGTCCGTGGTCCTTGAGGACGTAGGGGCTTCGCTCCACCGTGTTCCCGCCGACGGTATCCAGAACCACATCGACTCCTCGGCCGCCGGTCTCCCGGCCGATCACGTCCTCGCAGCTCTCCACCTTGTAGTCGATGACCACGTCGGCACCGAGGCTCTCCACGAACCCGACGCTCCTGGTGCTGCAGGTGGTGAAGACCCTGGCTCCGGCGGCCTTCGCTATCTGTATGGCTACCGACCCGACGCCGCCGGCGCCGGCGTGGACGAGCACGCTCTCACCGATCTGCAGCTTCGCCCTCTCGATGAGACAGCCATACGCCGTGCCGAAGACGAGGGGCAGGCTCGCGGCCTCGAAGTGGCCGGCGTTCTGTGGCTTGAGCGCGACGATGCTCTCATCCACGACGTTGTACTCGGCGAAGGTCCCGGGTCTGGTGAAGAGCTCCATCTCATAGAAGACCTCATCGCCGACCTTGAATCTCGTGACGTCGGACCCGACCGCTTCCACCACGCCAGAAGCATCGATCCCGATGATCGCGGGACACGACACCCATTCCGCGTAGTCGCCTCTTCTGGTCTGGAAATCACAGGGGTTGGCGGAGGTGGCCACGATCCTGACCAGCAGATCGCTGGGCCCAGGCTCGGGCGTTGTGACGTCACGCTCCTCGAACACCTCAGGACCGCCGAAGGAAGTGAGGACCATCGCTTTCATCTCGCCTCCAGTGCCTCGAGTCGCCGGGCTGCGCTCCCCGGGTGATGGCCGCGACGCGGAGAGCCCACACGCTCGTCCCCCGGGATGTCGGGCGTGAAGCCGGCGTCGGTGAGCGACTCATCATACTTCGCGATGCGCAGATCAGTGCCGGTGCCCCGACGATCCGGCGTCCACGGCGTTCCTCGTCCGCCGGAGTCCCTCGTGGCCGGCGCCGGCGTGGTCTCCGTGCTCGTCGCGCTCGGCTTCGGGGGCGTCGACGCCGGCGTCATCGTCCTCGTCGGCGTGCTGCTGATCAACGTCCTGGTGCAGCCCTGGGCGCAGACGTTCGCCGTCGGCGCGACCCTGCGCCTGCGCCCGCTGGCGGTCTTCTCGCTGGCGATGCTCGGCCTCCTCCTCGGGGGAGCGATCGGAGGGGCCGCCGCCGCTCCGCCGGCGCGTCTCGTGCTGGATGTGCGCGACGTCGTGCGGGGGGACCGGGCGGAGGCCCGGCGCGACGCCGCCTTCGAGGACGCTCAGGCGGGAGCGGGCGCGTCCGAAGCGTGATCCGCGCTCGCCGCCCGGAGCGGCGGCCGCCCCGCGCCGTGACCGTGGTCTGCGTCGTGCTCGTCGTCAGCGGATCACGAGCACGCCCTCGCGCGGCGTGCTGGCGTTGCCGGCGAGGTCGTAGGCCACGATGCGCGTCCGGTACGTCCCGCGGTCGAAGCGCGCCGTCCCGAAGGCCCAGACGTTCGCTCCCTTCTTGGGCAGCCAGTCCGACTCCGTGCCGCCGAGCACCGTGCCGGACCTGGTGAGCAGGGTCGCCTTCAGGCGGATCCTGGGGCTCAGGGCGTCGCTCACGACGAAGCGCACGACGGCCTTCTTGCCCTTCCGCACCTGGACCGTCGCGATGTGCTGCACCGTGGGAGGCTGGGTGTCGAAGCGGATGCGCACGAAGTTGGGCGGGTCTTCGACGTTCTTCGCGAGGTCGTGTGCCCTGTAGTTGACGAGGTGCAGGCCGTCCGGCAGCGGGCCCACCACGAGCCTGCCGCCCGCCGGGACCTCCTTCCACGTGCCGTCGTCGATCTTGTACTCGATGCGGTCCACTCCGCTGCCCCCGGGGTCGTCCACGGCGGAGAACTGGAGCGTCACCGGCCGGCTGGTCCACTCCCCCTGAAGGCCTGTGACCTCACTCCGCGGGGGCCGGGTGTCCCTGGCCTCCTCGAAGGGCTCGAACTTGAGCACGACGTGACGGCCCGTGTCGAGGACGTAGATGTCGTTGTCGCCGGTGGGGGCCACCGCCACGTCCGTGGGCTCCAGGAAGTGACCCTCGGCGTCGCCGGCCGCGCCGAACTGGCCCAGGCACGTCCCGGAACTGTCGAAGACCTGGACCCGGCAGTTGCCGGTGTCGGCCACGTAGACCCTGCCGTACCTGTCGACGGCGACGCCCTGGGCGCCGTCGAGCTCCCCGACGTCGGCGCCGGCCTCGCCCCACACGCCGGCGGGGACGAGGTCGCCGGAGAAGACGTGGAGGTGGGTGCCGTCGGCCACGTAGACGCGGCCGGAGTTGCGGTCGACGGCGATGCCGGTGGGATCCTTCAGCTGGCCGGCCTCGCCGCCCAGGGCACCCCACTGCCGCTTGTACAGCAGTCTGCCCATGGGGTCGGAGAACTGCAGCACGCGCCCGTGGTACCTGTCGGTCACGTAGATGGCGGACGCCGTGGTGCCGGTCGCGATCCCGAACAGGTGGATCGACCTCGTCTCGGGGAACTGCGTGACGTCCACCGTCTTGATGTGGCTCTGGCGGACACGCAGCTGGATGCGGCGGTCCTCGGTGACGTAGGCGGACCCGCCGGCCACGGTGGCGACGCGCTTCAGCCAGTAGAACTGCTCCTCGCCGGTGCCGGCTTCGCCGGCGGTGCCCTTGAAGCCCCCGTCCAGGTCGAACCACTGGGGGGCGGCGCTGGTCGTCCCTGCCGGCATCCCGCGGCCCTGCCCGGCTCCTCGCGGCGGCCGGCCGGCTAGCGGGCGGCGTCGTGCTCCAGCGACTCCTCGTGGATCTCGCGCTTGTAGAAGATCTGCTCGAACGCCCCCGTCTTCTCGTGGTGCTCGACCAGTTCGCCGCCGCGATAGCAGTCAAGGCTCGTGTCCGCCAGGAAGCGCAGGTAGCCGCCCGGGTAACGGACGAGCTTGAGCAGCTCCTTCTGCCACCCCTTGGCGAAGTCGATCCACGTGTAGGCCACGAGCGTCTTCGTGCGCGTCAGCTTGAGCTCGTAGCGCGCGTCACCGTCCTCGTAGTCGAAGCTCACGGCGTCCGGCACGGGCTTCCCCGTCTTCTCGTCGATCTCGGCGCCGTGCGTCGTGAAGGTCATCCTGGAGCCGTCGTCGGCGATGACCTTGCCGTCGCGGGCGAGCATGTACCAGTGGAACGGCGTGTAGCCGTACTTCTCCGTGGCGACGATGTGGGCGGCGAGGAACGTGTAGGGACCGACCTCACCCCTCGCCCACCACCAGTGGTCGATGAGGTGCCCGAGGTCGGTGTTCGTCCAGTTGTGGTCGTGATACCCCCTGCCGGTGGCCTCGTGGACCTCGTCGCCGATCCTGTACGTCGCCGACACCCTGCCGAACGGCACGAAGGGCGTCCAGCCGAAGAAGTGCTCGTCGCCGGGCCCGAAGAACAGCAGACCGCTCTCCGGACGCCACGGCTCCGTGATCCCCTCGAGCCGGATGTCGGCGGAGAGCTCCTCGGCCGCACCCGTGACCCTGTACTCGTGCAGGTCGCCAGTGAAGCGGAAGTCGCCCATGCGGACGTCGCAGCCGTCCTTGGCGGCGCTGAACTGCTCCGGCTCGGCGTACCACGACCGCACCAGCCTCGTGCCGTCGGGCAGGGTGAGGTCGATCTCGAGCTGCGGCGCGAGGGGCTGGTGCGGCCGGGTGCCGTCCTTCGTCGCGAAGATCACGCACAGCCCCGTGCCGTCGTCGAGGTCGGCGTCGCAGTACCACCACTCGAGGTTGGGGGCGGCCGTGTCGATGCGGATCCCGTCCTCCCACGGCTGGATGCGGCGTCGCTCGAGGTCGAGGCGCGCGTAATCCTCGGGTCTGTCGGCCTGACGGGCCGGTGCGTCATGCGCTGACATCGGGACTCCTTTCCTCCGTCGGGACTGTCCTCGGGCTCCCGGTGCGGTCCGGCGGCCCGGCGCGGACGGCCGGCCGGGCCGGGACGCCGGCCGCGCGCCACCGCGCCGAGAACGCCGCGACCATCGCGTCGCGCGCGGGGGCGGGCAGGAATCCCGAGGCCACCGGGGTGATGTCCAGCATGGTCAACCCTTCCGTGACTGCGCGCGGGCCAGCGAGGCGGCCAGCGGCACCAGTTCCCCGAGTGACGACAACAGCTGCAGGCCGGGCACGCCGCCGCCCTGGGCCATCCCCAGCGACCACGCCGGGGTGAACCGGGTGCGCGCCAGCAGGCACAGGGGCCGGCAGGTGGGGTGGCCGTCGGCCCGCATGGTCAGCGGCAGCGCCAGATCGAGCGAGAACACGTCGCCCACGACGATGTCCGGCGACTCGGCCTCGAGCGCGGCCCGGTAGTACGAGCGGTCGACCGCCACGGGGCGCTCGCCGAACGGCACAGGGCGCGCCGGGTCGTTCGTCAGCACCTGCTTGCGCGCCTCGCCGCGCAGCGACAGGCCGGGCTTGGCCTCGGCGCCCGTGAAGCCGAACCCGCGCGGCACCCAGCTGCGGGCCACGGCGTCGGGCGTGAAGTTGGTGCAGAAGACGACGTCGGCCACCTCGAGCAGCGCGCGCAGCACCGCCGGCGCGTCCGGCAGCAGGTCGTGCCCGTGGTCGGCCAGGTAGGCGTGGCTGGCCTCCATGAAGATGGCCGAGCCCAGCGCGCTGAGGTCGGCGTGCCCGCGCGCCGCCAGCGCCTCCTGCAGCGCGCGGCACTCGGCGTGCCCGCGCCCCGCCAAAATGCCGATGCCGCTGCTGGTCGCGTTGTGCCGCAGGAACGGATCCTCGTCCGCATAGGCCGTCAGGCGCCCGTCCAGCCGCCACCCGTGCTCGAGCGGCTCCGCCTCGATCGCCGCCGACACCGCGTCGCAGCACCGCAGCACCATCTCCAGCGGCAGCCCGCTCGCCTCGGCCAGCTTTGTCCCGCGCGCCGCGTCCACCGCCGCCGCCTGCCCGTCCACGGTCGTCCACACGCCGTCGAAATCCACCAACACCTTGATCCGCTTCCCGCTCATCCCGACCCTTTCAGGTTCTTCGTGCGTCTCCTGCAATCCAACGCCCCACCCTACCACGGCGCAAGGCCCCCCACAACGCCCGCGCCCAGCCGAGCGAAGCGAAGGCGCCGGACAACCAAGTGGCGTGGACTATCCGCAGGCGCGAAGCGCCGAGGACTGTCCACGCCACTTGGTTGTCCGGCGCCTTCGCTTCCTACGGCGCTCCGTAGAGGTCATCCCACCACTGAGGCTGCCCCTTCAGCTGGCGGTCGAACCACGCGATGATCGTCTCCATCCACACCACCCGCTGCGGGTAGTTCAGGATCCAGTGGTCCTGGCCGTCCACCTTGATGAATTCGACCGGCTTGCCCAGCACGCGCAGCGCGGTGTACAGCTGCTCGCTTTCGCCGACGGGCACGTTCGTGTCCGCGGCGCCGTGCAGCAGCAGCAGCGGCGTGTTGATGCGGTCGGCGTGGAAGAGGGGGCTCTGCTCGACGTACAGTTCCGGGTTGTTCCAGGGATAGCTGCCCGACGAGGCCACGCTGCTGTACGTGTAGCCCCACCGGCCCTCGCCCCAGTAGCTGTGCAGCGAGCTGATGCCGGCGTGGGAGATGGCCGCGGCGAAGATGTCGGTCTTCGTCTGCAGCAGCTCGGTCATGAAGCCGCCGCACGAGGCGCCGATGCAGCCGACCTTCTTCGGGTCGATCGCCGGGTGGGCGGCCAGGAACTTCCGCGTGCCCTCGATGACCTCGTCGGCCGAGGTGCGGCCCCAGTCGTTGACGTGGCGCGCGGAGAACTCCTGCCCGAAGCCGGTGGCGCCGCTCGGCTGCAGCACGTAGACGATGTAGCCGTGCGCCGCCCACAGGTTCTTCGGGTAGCGGCCGCCGAAGTCGCGCGACACCGGCGAGGTGCCGCCGTAGTAGAACACGATGCAAGGCCACTTGCGGTCCGGGTCCTGGCTGAACTCGGGCGGGTAGTAGACGTCGCCCAGGATGCGCGTGCCGCTCGCGGCCGTGAAGTCCCAGGTCTCGTGCGTGCCCAGTTGCACGTCGGCAAGGTCGTCGGCCGCCGGCGCGGCCACCTGCACGGGGCGGGCGCTGCGGCGCGCCAGGTCGAGCGTGAAGGCGCGCTCGGGCACCATCGCGTCCTCGCCGTACCAGGCCAGGCGCGAGCCGTCGGCCGAGAGCTCCAGCCCCTTGGTCACCTCGACGCCGGGGGCCACGGACGACCACTTGCGGCCGGCCGGGTCCCAGCAGTACAGCCCCACGCAGGTCGTGTCGGTCGCCGTGGCATACACGCGGCCGTCCCTGGGCGAGCACACGAAGGAGCCGATCGCGGGGTCGAAGTCGCGCGTGATCGGGTCGACGCCGCCGGTGGCGCGGTCCAGCACGAACAGCTGGCCGTCGTAGTCGTTGGGGATGCGCCCGGCGGGCACCGTGTTGCCGACGCCGCCGAAGGCGGACGGCCCCGCGCGCAGCACCAGCTTGCCCTTCGCCGGCCCGTACAGCGCCGAGACGCCGCGCGGCACCGCCAGGATGCGCTCGGCCACCAGCGTGGCGAGGTCCAGCTCGTACAGCTCGCCCTCCTCGAAGGGGAACTTCGCGTCGTCGTAGAGCGAGCGCGTGAACAGGATCCGCTTGCCGTCGGCGGTCACGTCCTGCACGTCGCACGAGGCGCGTCCGGCCGTCAGGCGGCGCGAGACGCCGCCGTCGACGGTGGCCAGGTACAGCGAGCCCACGCTGCGGGCGCCGGCCCAGCGATCGGTCAGCCCGCGCATGCGCTTGAAGCCTTCGGGGTCCTTGCCGCGCTCCTCGTCCAGCGTGTAGAGGAAAGCCTTGCCGCCCGGCAGCCAGCGCACGCCGCCGAAGTGCTCGACGTCCTTCAGGATCGGCCGCGCGGGTCCGCCGGCGACGTCGTCCAGCCACAGCGTCGACTTGCCGTCGCGGTCGGTGGTGAAGCTGTAGGCCTGGCCGGCGCCGGCCCACTGGAAGCCGGCGGCCTGGTCGCCACGCAGCGTGCGCACGAGCGCGCCGTCCTTCGCGCGGCGGATCTCGAGCCAGCGTTCGGCGAAGTCGGCCGGCACCTCGGGGCGCCGGTAGGAGATGGCCACGAGGTCGCCCGCCGGCGACAGATGCAGGCCGGAGATGGCCTCGGTGTCCAGGTAGTCGCCGATGCGGATGCTGCGGAACGGCGCCGCTTCCGACGTCAGCGTCACCGGCGCCGTGAATGAGGCCTGCACGCCCCAGTAGGCGCGGTCGGCGGGGTCGGCGAGCGTGCACACGACCAGCACGTGCGTGCCCTGCGTCAGCTTGATGTCGCCTCCGACGGCCGCCGACGTCGAATCGGCCTTGTCGCGCCCGCACACCTTTTGCCCGTCCACCCACGCCGTGAAGGCCTGGTCGGCCGCGATCTCGAGCTTCGCCTTCGTGTATTGCGGCGCCGTCACGTACGTGGCCAGCACCGCCCAGCGCGGGACGCTGCGCGAACTCTCCAGCCCCACGGGGGCGCACATCGCCTTCCACGCCGCCGTCCCGGCGCCCGGCCAGGTCACCTGCTGGCCCGCGCGGGGCACCAGCCCCGCCACCGCCAGCGGCGGCTGCGCCAGCAACTCGGCGATGCCCACCTTGTGCGCCGGGTCGTCGTTCGCCAGCGCCGGCAGCGGTGCATCAAAGGGCCCCAGCACCAGCCAATGCGGCACCCCATGCGGAGCCGGCCCTTCGTCGGCGGCCAGGGCCGGAACGCAGCACACCAGGGCAAGGAGCAAGCACGCCAGCTTCATGTTCGTCCCTTCACATTGCAGGGGTTCAAGTCGACCAACGGTACCACGCACCGAACTATGGGTGCTCAGCGTGCCATGCGGTCAGCAGTTCGCCCTCGCGCTCCGCGGTGATCCCCGCCTTCATCGGCGCCTCGCGCCGCGCCTGCGGTTCGGCGTTCCACCAGTCCAGCGTCCCGCGCACCGTCTCGCTGATCGGCCGGAAGACCAGGCCCGCCTTCAGCGCCCGGCTCACGTCGACGAACGGGTGCCCGGCCGAGTCGCCCACCAGCGGCACCCACACCGGCATGTCGGACCAGGCCTGCACTTCCTTCTTCTCGAGCCAGGCCGCGTCGGCCCACGTGAACGTGGCGTCCGAGGCAGACACGCTCTTGCAGGCCTCCAGGATCTCGCCCATCGTCAGTTCACCCGGGGCGCTGGTCGCGTTGAAGGTCCCCGTGGTCTTCTGCTCGATGCAGCGCACCACGAAGGCGGCCAGGTCGCGCACGTCCATCACCTGGGTGACGTCGCCCGGCGCGCCCGGGGCCAGCACCTCGCCGCCGCGCGCCACGCGCACCGGCCAGTAGGTGAAGCGGTCGCTGCGGTCCATCGGCCCCACGATGAGACCGGGGCGGATGACGCACGTGCGCCCGGCGCAGGCCTTTTCGGCCGCCTGCTCGCACAGCGCCTTCAGGGGGCCGTAGTTCTCGCCGGTGATGTCCTTCTGCGTCTTCGCCGCGGCGACGGCCTCGTCGGTCAGCGTGCCGACCGGCGACTTCTCGTTGAGGCCCTTGAAGGTGAAGTCCTTGTACACCGAGATCGACGAGATGAAGATGTATTGCCCCACGTTGGGCGCCAGCAGTTCGGCGGAGTCCCTGACCATGTGCGGGATGTAGCCGCTGTCGTCCAGGCACACGTCCCACTGTCGGCCCTTCAGCGATTCCAGGTCGCCGTCGCGGTCGCCCTTCAGCCGCTCGATGTCCGGGAAGATGTCGGCGTTGGTACGCCCGCGGTTGAACAGCGTCACCTCGTGGCCGCGCGTGCGGGCCTCGTTCACGACGGCGGGGCCCAGGAAGGCGGTGCCGCCGAGGATGAGGATCTTCAGGCGGCGCGGCCCGCGCAGGGCGGTCAGGTCGGCCCGGGCCTCGCCCGGGCGCAGGGCGCCGACGGCCGCGGCGGCGGCGCCG
>CAIXSE010000841.1 GCA_903921965.1 uncultured Thermoleophilia bacterium
CGGGAGGGGGTTGCTGAACTATGGACGTCCTGGTCCTCATCGACAAGCTCGACGACATCATCCACAACGCACGCTCCGTGCCGCTCACCGACAGCGTGATGATCGACCGCGAGGAGATCTACGACATCCTCGATCAGATGCGCTCCACGATCCCCGAGGAGATCAAGCAGGCCCGCTGGATCGTCAAGGAGCGGCAGGAGATGCTCACCGAGGCCAAGCAGGAGGCCGAGCGCGTGCTTGCCGAGGCCCAGGAGCGTGCCGACCGCATGGCGTCCGAGACCGAGGTCGTGCGGCTGGCCGAGCGCAACGCCCAGCAGATCATGGAAGACGCACGCGAGCGCGAACGTGAGATCCGCCTCGGCGCCGAAGACTACGCCGACGAGGTGCTCGGCAACCTCGAGATCAACCTCGACAAGTTCATCGCCGCCGTGCGTCGCGGCCGCGAACGCCTGCAGGGCCGCGGGACCGATCACCTGCAGCCGTAACAGCCGGACCGCGTTTCGACGGCGGCTTCTTCCGGACATCTCGGGGATATGCGGCGTTTCGACCTGCGTTCACTCAGGTTCCACGGGGCCAGCGAGCTCTGGCAGCAGCTGCCCGTGGAGGTCGACCGGTTCGTCTTCGGCGGGCTCGAGTACGCCGTGCCCGACGGCAGGGTCGACCTCGAACTGACGGCGGCCCGGGTGGGCGACAACCTCACACTGACGGCCGAGCTCGCGACCGACGTCGTGGGCCCCTGCCAGCGCTGTCTTGCCCCCGCCGGCCTGCACGTCGAGCCCCGCGGGGTCGACTACGTGCGGCACGGCGACTCCGAGGGCGGCGACCCCGACGACGAGGACGACGACGCCGACGGCTACGCGTCCGGCTTCGTCCTCGATGTGGAGCGCTGGGCCCGCGACCTCATCGCCGAGGCCCTGCCGCAGAAGCTTCTGTGCCGCGACGACTGCCGCGGACTCGGTCCCGTCTGCGGCGCCGACCTCAACGAGGACCCGGACCACACGCACGACGAGCCCTGAACGCGCCGGAGGCGCGGCGGAGAGGCTTGTGCTAGACTGCCACGTCTGGTTGAACCAAGGAGAACACTCATGCCCGTACCGAAGAAGAAGACTTCCCAGCGTCGCCGCGACCAGCGCCGGTCGCAGCAGAAGCTCAGCGTCGACACGGCCAGCGTGTGCCCGCAGTGCAAGAGCCCGAAGCTCCCGCACCGCGCCTGCCCCAAGTGCGGCACGTACAAGGGCCGCGAGGTCATCGTCCTCGACGCCGACTGAGCGGCGCCGGCACACCCGGCACTGATCGGCCGATGACCGGGCCCGTGAGGGCTGGATCGTGAAGTCGCTCTACATCGCCTCCACACAGGGCAGCGGCGGCAAGACCACCATCGCCGTCGGCCTTTGCCTTGCGTTGCGCCGCCGCGGCCTCGCGGCCGGCTACTTCAAGCCTGTCGGGACGCTCGCGTCGTCGGCGGGCGGCGTGCTGCTGGACGAAGACGCGGCGTTCGTCGCCGAGCTGCTCGGCCTCGACGACGCGCTCACCGACGTCAGCCCCGTCGTGCTCGACGAAGACGCGCTGCACGACGTGCTGGCCGGCTCCGAGGTCGACGCCATGAGCCGCGTCAAGGACGCGTACGCCCGCCTCAGCCGCGGCAAGGACCTCGTCGTCTGCGAGGGCCTCGGCGAGATCTGGCAGGGCCGCTTCCTGCGCACCAGCGGCGCCGAGGTGGTCGCCGAGCTCGATCTGCGTACGCTGCTCGTGGCCAAGTTCGCCGGCGCGCGCCTGCTGGACGACATCATCTACGTCAAGGACGCCCTCAGGCACCGTCTGCTGGGCGTCCTCTTCAACATGGTCCCGCGCTCGCGCCTCGGCCTGGTCACCGACCAGTACGTCGGGTTCCTCGAGAAGAACGGGGTCACCAGCTACGGCGCGCTCACCTCGCACAGCCGCCTCTCGGCCGTCTCCGTGGCCGAGATCGTCGAGGCGCTGAGCGGGACCTACGTCTGCGGCGCCCAGTACGGCCACCGCCTCGTGGAGACGTACATGATCGGCGCCATGAGCCCCGACCACGCCCTCAAGTACTTCCAGCTCACGCCCGAGAAGGTCGTCATCGTCGGCGGCGACCGCGCCGAGATCATCCTCACAGCCCTCGAAACGCCTACGGTGGCCGTGGTGCTCACCGGGAACTACGTGCCCAGCCCGGCGGTGCTCGAGCGCGCCGACGAGCGCGGCGTCCCGCTGATCTCGGTCGAGACCGACACCGTCACCGCGACCGACGACCTGCGCCGTCTCTTCGGGCGCCTGCGCGTCAAGGACCGCGGCAAGATCGAGCTCATCGGCGGCCTCATCGAAGAGGCCGTCGACCTGGACCGGCTGGTCGCCGACCTCCAGGGATGAGCCCGGCCCCCATCTACGTCTCACCGCACGAGGTCACGGCCGCCTGGACGGCGTCGGCCGGCGGCCGCGTCGTGCGCGTGGCCGTCGACGCGATGGGCGGCGACAGGGCGCCGGACGAGGTCGTCCGCGGCGCCCTGCAGGCCGCCGGTCCCGAGCTGCACGTGGTCCTCGTGGGGGACGAGGCCGTGGTGCGGCCGCTCGTCCCCGCCGGCTCGGACCACGTCTCCTTCGTGCACGCCGCCGACGTGATCGGCTACGACGAGGAGCCGGCCTGGGCGGCGCGCAACCGCACCGAGTCGAGCATCGTCGTCGGCCTCAGGCTCGTGCACGCCGGCGAAGCCGACGCCTTCGTGAGCGCCGGCAACACCGGCGCGGTCACCGCCGGCGCGCTGCTCTACGTGCGGCGCATCAAGGGCGTCCAGCGCCCGGCCATCTGTACCATCATGCCGTGCATGCCGCGCCCCATCGCCTTCCTCGACGTCGGCGCCAACGCCGAGTACAAGCCGGAGCACCTGCACCAGTTCGCCGTCATGGGCTCGCTGTTCGCCCGCGAGGTCATGGGCAGCGCCGAGCCCACGGTGGGGCTGCTCTCCATCGGCGAGGAGCCCACCAAGGGCACCCCCGAGGTCATCGAGGCGCACAAGCTCATCGCCGCCGACCCGCACGTGCGCTTCTACGGCAACGTCGAGGGCCGCGACATCATGAACCGTGTGGTGGACGTCGTCGTGACCGACGGCTTCACCGGCAACGTGGCGCTCAAGACGATCGAGGGTTCGGCCAGGGGTATCCTCAGCGCTATCCGCCAGACGATCGACATCAACGCCGGCACGAAGCTCGGCGGCCTGCTGCTGCGCAAGCACCTGATGGTCCTGAAGGACGCGCTCGACCCCAACGAGTTCGGCGGCGCGGTGCTCATCGGAGTGGCCGCGCCGGTCATCATCGCCCACGGGAGCTCGACGGCCCGGGGTATCGCCCAGGCGGCCCGTATGGGCCGCCGCGCCGTGGTCAGCGAGCTCCTTCCGGCTATCGCCGCGGAGCTTGGGACGCCGCCCGCGAACGTGTAGTATCTGCCAAACCCCACCGGAGGTTACGGGATGACCCGCGAAGAGGTGTTCGAGAAAGTCAAGGAGATCCTCGTCGACAAGCTCAGCGTCGACGAAGACAAGGTCACCATCGAAGCGCGTTTCCAGGAAGACCTCGAGACCGACTCGCTCGACCTCGTCGAGCTCGTCATGACGATGGAAGAGGACTTCGGGATCAAGATCTCCGACGAAGAGGCCTCCGAGATCAAGACGGTCGGCGACGCCGTCGACTTCGTCATGTCGAGGGCCGAGGCCTAAGAACCGCCCGTCCAGTGGGCTCGTGATCGGCGAGGGGGGGCTTCCCGCAGGCGGGGGGCGTCCCCTCGACGACGTGTGAGGCTCGTGTGACCTACCGGCTCCTCTCCCTTGCGGAACAGCTCGACCGAGCCATGATGCGGCAGGTGTTCACCCACACCTCGTGGGCGGCGGAGCGCGTCGACTCGTACGAGCGCCTCGAGTTCCTCGGCGACAGCGTCCTCAGCTTGTGCGTGACCACCGAGCTGTACAGGCGCTTCCCGGACTTCGCCGAGGGTCACCTGGCGCGGTTGCGCGCCTACATCGTCAGCCGCGCCACCTGCGCGCGCGTCGCCGCCAAGCTCGGCCTGAGCAAGATGCTCAAGGAGCAGGCCGGCGGCGGCGAGGGCGGCGACCTCGCGCAGCTCCAGAACAACCAGAACGTGCTCGCCGACCTCACGGAGGCCCTCATCGGCGCCGTCTACGTGACCTTC
>CAIXSE010000842.1 GCA_903921965.1 uncultured Thermoleophilia bacterium
CTCGCGCAGGGTCTCCACGATGAACGAGGCCACGTGGATGCCCTTCGTCCCGCGGCCGAAGCCGGCGTCCATGCCCCAGCTCCGCGCCAGCTCATCGGTGACCTGGGTGCCGCCGGCGACGAGGATCAGCCGGTCGCGCACGCCCTTCTCCACGGCCAGGTCGGCGAGCTTCTCCATGTTGGTGCGGTGCATGTCGCCGTGCGTGATGATCGTGCTGATGAGGACGATCTGCGCGGCGTGCTCGATGGCCGCGTCCAGCACCTTCTCGACCGGGACGCTGGTGCCCAGGTACTCGCAGCCGAAGCCCCACTTCTCGAGCCCGCCGTGCTTGATGTCGATGATCTCGCGCATGCCCACGGAGTGCTCGTCCTCGCCGACGGTGGCGGCGACGCACTTGAGCTTGTGGCCGGTCACGAACGCCTTGATCCCGGCGTCCTTCATGACGACGGGCTCGGGCGGGATGACGAGGCGGGCCGGGTCGACGACGACGTCCAGCCGGCCCTTCATCTCGAGGTAGGTGCCCTCGGCCGGGTGCATGACCTGGGCGTTGATGACCTCGCAGTCGCGCAGGTTCATGGCCTTGCCGAACTCGAGGGCCGCGGCCTTCGCGACGCGCTCCGCGGCCGGCAGGAACAGCGTGACCACGACCCAGCCGTCGGCGGCCCACTCGACCTCCGGCTTGAGCAGACCCTTCTCGCGCAGCTCGGCGGTCTGCGCGAGCCGCACGTTGACGTTGTCCTCGGGGTCGAGCTCGTCGATGAACGGGACCTTGTCGGGGTCGCACAGCGTGCAGCCGCCGATGAGGTAGCAGGGCTTGTGGGCCGGGGCTGACACAGCTGAGCCGGCAGCCGCGGCGGGGCCGGCGGGCGCACCGGCGGGGCCGGCGGGCGTAGCCGGCCCGGCGTCGCCGTACCCCTCCGGCAGGTGGTTCGCGCCGAAGTGGTGGCAGACCGGCGCGAGGTAGTCGGCGGCGCGCTCGACGATCGTGCCCGCCGCCACGCCGCCGTCGCTCTTGCGGGCGATGCCGTCGTCGTGCGTCTCGGGGTAGATGCCGGAGTCGACGAAGTACGCCTGCTCGACGGCGGCGAAGTAGCCGCCGTCGCGCAGCAACGCCTCGAGGAACAGCACGGCGCGCTCCTTGAGCTCGCGGACCTTCGCCTTCAGCTCCGGCGCCTCGCGGTCGAGCTTGACCATCTCGCGCAGGCCGTCCATGCCCACGAGGCTCTGCTTGGCGGTGTTGACCGCGGCGACGTTGTTGTAGTGCCAGGGGACGTTGCGGCCCTCGTCGGGCGTGATCGTGCTCTGGATGTCGGCGCTCGTGAGCCGGCTGATCACGAGGTTCATGACGTGGCTCACGGTGGCATCGCGCCCGTCGGCCTCCATGTAGCGCGTGTTCTCCTGGGCGCGCATCTTGTAGCGCCCGAAGAGGTCACGCAGAGCGACCGCGTAGGGCAGGTCCATGCGCATGCAGGGGGCCGGGGCCGCGTCCGGCGGGACGGTGCTGAGGCAGATGTCCTCGGCCGGCATGCCCACGGCCTCGGAGTAGGCGCAGTTGATGGCGTGCTGCACGAGGAGCTCGGGCATGACGTTCCAGGCCTCGACGGCGGTGGCGTTGGCGTTGTGGGCGCCGTCGATCTGCGCCATGCGCACGCTGGCCATGACGTGTTTGGCCACGGCCGCGTCCACGAAGCTGCGGTACATGTTGATGTTGCGGTACAGGACGTTGTA
>CAIXSE010000843.1 GCA_903921965.1 uncultured Thermoleophilia bacterium
CGGCCCGCAGCCGCCCGGCGCGGCCGGCGGCTATCCCCGGCGAAGCGGCGACGCCGGTCAGCACCGTGCCCGGCCGTGGCGCATCGCCGGCTGTGCCCGGGGAGGACGCCGCGGCCGGCGGTCCGGCGACCCGGGCGGGGACGGTCTGCGCCGCCGCCGTGTCCGCGGCTTCTCCGAAGCCCTCGTCCGCCAGGCGCCGCAGGGCGTCCACCGCCAGGTCCGCCTCCGGCCCGGTCGCGGCCACGAGCAGCACGTCCCCCTGCCGTGCCCCGAGCGTCGCGACGGCGCTCAGGCTGCGGGCGCTGACGGGGCCGCGTCCGCTGGTGAGGTCGGCGACCGTCACGCGCGCGTCGAAGCCGGCGGCGGTGCGCACGAGCAGGGCCGCCGGCCGGGCGTGCAGGCCGAGCGCCGGCGTGACGGCGATCTCGGCCCGCGCCGCCGCCTCGGCGCCGCCGGCTTCGGGCGCCGCCGGCGACACCGTCCCGGCCGGGCTCGCGAGCGGGTCGCCCCGGCCGAGCTGGACGGTCTTCGCGGCCAGCCCGCGGCGCGCCTCGGCGGCGCAGGTCTCGAGCGGCTCGCCGATGCCCGCCGCGACCGCCGCGGCCACGGCGCCCTCCACGAACGGCGCCTCCGTCAGCAGCACGAGCGGGCGCCGCTCGTCGTCGAGGAAGTCGACGGCCATCTCCGCCGAGAGGACGGCGCTGCCGAGGTCCATCAGGACCAGCACGCCGTCGTCCGACCACACGTCGTCGACGGCGCGCGCGACGCGGGCGGCGTCGGTGCCGAGCACGCCGGGCTCGTCCAGGCCGCCGGCGGCGCCGATGCGCACGCCCGGCGCCGCCATCTGCGCGGCCAGGGCGGCGACGCCCTCGGCCACCCCGGCGCTGTGGCTGACCAGGACGATGCCGATCACGCCGGAGCGGCTCCGTCGCCACCGGCCGCGGCATCACCCGGGCCGTGCCCGCCGCCGCCCATCGCCCCGGCCGCCGCGCGCATCAGCAGCCACGACGAGGTCGCGCCCGGGTCCTGGTGCCCGGCGCTGCGCTCGCCCAGGTAGCTGGCGCGGCCCTTGCGGGCCACGAGCGGGGTGGTCGCCTTCATCCCCGCTTCGGCCGCCGCCGCGGCGCCGGCGAGGGCGGCGTCGAGCGGAGCGCCGGCCGCCGCGGCCTCGCGCAGCGCCGCCGCCGCGGGCAGGAGCGCGTCGAGCATGGTCTTGTCGCCGGCCTCGGCCTTGCCGCGGCGCTGCACGCCGTCCACGGCGGCACCCACGGCCTCGGCCCACTCCGCGACGCCGAGCTCCTCGCGCTCGCCGGCGGCCTTGCCCAGCTCGAGGAAGAACGTGCCGTACAGCGGCCCCGCGGCGCCGCCCACGGTGGAGACCAGCGTCATCCCGGCGAGCTTGCAGAGGGCCGCGGGCGCCGGGACGTCGTCCGGGAGCTTCTCGACCACCGCGCGCATGCCCCGGTCCATGTTGGTCCCGTGGTCGGCATCGCCGATGGCCGCGTCGAGGTCGGTCAGCTCGTCGCGGTGCTCAGCGACGGCGTCGGCGAAGGCGCGAAGCCAGCCGGCGGTCGCGCGCCCCGAGACGGTCGCGCTCACGCGCCCCACCGCAGGCCGGGGGTGTCGACCGGCGCGTCCCACAGGGCGGTGAGGTCGTCGTCGAGGCGCAACAGGGTGATCGAGCAGCCGGCCATGTCCAGCGACGTCATGTACGACCCCACCAGGCTGCGGCGCACGGCGATGCCGCGCTCCCCGAGGAAGCGGTGCAGCTCGCGGAACACGATGTAGAGCTCCATGAGCGGGGTGCCGCCCATGCCGTTGACGAAGGCGAGGACCTCGTCGGTGGCCGCGTACGGAAGGTCGTCCACCACTGCTTCGGCCAGCAGGTACACGACCTCGCGGGCCGGGGCGACTTCACGCTGCTCGCGCCCGGGCTCGCCGTGGATGCCGATGCCGATCTCCATCTGCGCGTCGGTGAGGGAGAACGTGGGCTTGCCGGCCATGGGCACGGTGCACGACGTCAGCGCCATGCCCATGCTGCGCGCTTCGCCGTTGACGCGCCGGCACAGGGCCGCGACCTCGGCGAGCGATCGTCCCTGTTCGGCGGCGGCGCCGCAGACCTTCTCGGCCAGGACGGTGGCGCCGACGCCGCGCCTGCCGGCCGTGTACAGGCTGTCGCGCACGGCCACGTCGTCGTCGATCACGACCTGCTCGACGGCGATCCCGGCGTCCTGCGCCAGTTCGGCCGCCATCTCGAAGTTCATGACGTCGCCGGTGTAGTTCTTGACGATGTGCAGCACGCCGGCGCCGCCGTCCACGGCCTGCGTGGCGGCGAGCATCTGGTCCGGCGTCGGCGACGTGAACACTTCGCCCGGGCAGGCGGCGTCGAGCATGCCCGGGCCGACGAACCCGCCGTGCATGGGCTCGTGCCCCGAGCCCCCGCCTGAGACGAGCGCGACCTTGTCGCGTATGGGCGCGTCGGCACGGACGATGAAGTGCGGGTCGAGGTGGACGGCGAGGCGGCCGGCGTGCGCCAGCGCGATGCCCTCGAGCTCCTCGCGGACCACGTCCTCCGGCCGGTTGATGAGCTTCTTCATGGGCGTCCCTCCAGACGGGGCCCGCCGGCGCTGCCTGCGGCTCCGCCGGCGGGCGTTCTCGCCTCATCGTTCGCCGCGAGGGGCGGGACGTCAAGTGATCGGAATGACTCGGTCTCAGGTAGAGGGTTAGACTACTCGTGAGGCGACTGCGCACGCTGCCCATTCGCCGCCGGTGGCGTACACTCGCGGCGACCGCGCGGAGCGCGCGGCGCCCCAAGCCACACCGGGAGGTGAGGGCCATGCCCCGCAGCGCGAAGGACTACAAGCTCGTCCCGGCGGTCGTGCCGCCGCGACGGGGAGGCGGTGGCGGCGTGTACGGGCAGGTCGTCGCCGACTTCGCCGCGTCGGACATGGACTCCGCGCTCGTGGAGATGCCCGGGCGCAAGCCGCAGGCGCTGGCGCTCGGGCTGCGCAAGGCCGCCGAGGCTCAGCAGGCCGGCGTCAAGGTCGTCTCCCGCGCCGGCCAGGTGTACCTCAAGCGCGCGTGAGCCGGCCGCCCGGCGACGCGTCCGCGGCGGCCGCCGGCGCGCCCGGTCCCGCGCAGCCGGGCCTGCTCTCACGCACGTTCCGCTCGCTGCGCATCCACAACTACCGGCTGTTCTTCTTCAGCCAGGTGGTGTCGATGAGCGGCACCTGGATGCAGGGGGTCGCCCAGTCCTGGCTCGTCCTCCAGCTGAGCGGCAGCAGCGTCGACCTCGGCATCACCGTCGGCCTGCAGTTCGGCCCGGTCCTCGTGCTCGGCGCGTGGGCCGGGGCGCTCGCCGACCGCGTCGACAAGCGCAAGCTGCTCCTCGTGACGCAGGCCGCCGCCGCCGTGCTCGCCCTCGTCCTCGGGCTGCTCACCGTCACCGACGTGGTCACGGTGTGGATGGTCTGGCTGCTCGCCGCCCTCACCGGTGTGTCGGTCGCGCTCGGGATCCCCTCCCAGCAGAGCTTCGTGTACGAGATGGTCGGGCCCGACGACCTCGCCAACGCCGTGGGCCTCAACGGCGTGGTCATCAACGCCTCGCGCATCGCCGGGCCGGCGCTCGGCGGTGTCCTGATCTCGAGCGTGGGCGTGGCCCCGTGCTTCCTCCTGAACGCGGCGTCGTTCCTGGCGGTCATCGCCGCCCTGCTCCTCATGCGGCCGGCCGAGCTCTTCCGCGGCAAGCCGGTGGCGCGCGAGAAGGGCCAGGTCCGCGAGGGGTTCAAGTACGTCTGGCGCACCACCGAGCTGCGCGTGCCGCTCCTCATGCTGGGGATCGTCAGCGTCATGGCCTACAACTACTCCGTCATCCTGCCGCTGCTGACGAAGGACGTGTTCGGCCGCGGCGGCGGCGCCTACGGCGCCCTGTCCGCGGCCATGGGCGCCGGGGCCCTCGTGGGCGCGCTGGTCATGGCCAGCCGCGCGCGCCCGTCGACGCGGCTGCTGGTGTTCAGCACCTTCGCCTTCGGCGTCGTCTCGCTGGTGCTCGCGGTCGCGCCCGGCTACTTCGTCGCGGGCGCCCTCCTCGTCGGCATCGGCGCCGCCGCCATGCTCTTCAACGGCAGCACCAACTCGCTGCTGCAGCTCAACGCCGGGCACGCGATGCGCGGCCGCGTGATGTCGCTGTGGGCGGTGGTGTTCCTGGGGAGCACCCCGATCGGCGGCCCCATCACGGGCCTGCTGGTCCGCGGCCTCGGCGTGCGGTGGGCCGTGGCCATCGGCGGCGTCGCCACGCTGCTGGTGGCCGCGTACGGCTACGCCGCCCTCCGGCAGAGCCGGCTCGAGGGCGGCACCTGCGAGGGTCCGGCCTGCCTGCCGGACGAGCCGTTCGGCGGCGAGGTGCTGGCCGAGTCGGTCGACCTCGCGGAGGCCGACCCGGCCGACTGGGAGCCTGCGCCGCGCCGGTCGGCGACGTGACCGGGCCTGCACTTCCGGAGGCGCCGTCTTGAGAAGTGCCCGGCGTCCGATGTAGAACACTGACGGCCCGTTGACGGCCGTCCCCCCGAAGCTCGAGGTCGCAGGTGCTGCTGCAGGGCAACCTGAGGGAGTTCAACCTCCCCAACATCTTCCAGCTGGTCAAGATGAGCGCGAAGTCCGGGGCGCTCACGATCCGCCGCGGCGACGACTGGGGCAAGATCTTCTTCCGCCGCGGCCAGATCTACTACGCGTACTCCGTGCCGCAGCACCTCCCCCTCGGTGAGCGGCTGCTGAAGTCGGGCGCCATCACCGCCGGGCAGCTCAAGGAGGCGCTCGCCGCCCAGGAGAAGGCCGGCGGCGAGCGCATCGGTACCATCCTGCTGCACGGCGGCGCCATCGACCGGCCCACGCTCGAGCAGGCCGTGCGCGAGCAGATCCAGGACTCCGCCTTCGACTTCTTCAGCTGGATGGACGGCGAGTTCGAGTTCAGCGCCGACGAGACGATGCCCGACGAGGACATCCTCGTACACATGGACGTCGAGAGCGTGATCATGGAGGGCTGCCGCCGCATCGACGAGTGGGAGCTCATCTTCGAGCAGCTCGGGTCGCTGGAGCGCGTGCCGCACCTCGCGTACAACGACCGCATCGAGGACCGCGGCGAGGTGACGCTCACCGCCGAGGAGTGGCGTGTGCTGGTGCGCATCGACGGGCGCGCCGACATGAACGTCATCCTGCGCGACTGCGGGCTCGACCGCTTCCACGGCGCCAAGGTCATCTACAGCCTGTTCTCCAGCGGCCTCGTCACGGTCAGCGAGCCGGCGATCGAGAACATCGGCCGCGGGCTCACCCTGGCGGTGCGCGGCCCCATCGACTTCTACAACGAGATCTTCCTCAACACACTGACCGACTCGAACCTGATCAAGCAGCTGCGCGTGGAGCTCATCGACGACAAGGAGGTCGAGATCCCGGTCATCGCGGGGCAGGTCATCCTCGGCCCCGCGGCGGCCGAAGAGGGTGAGCCCCCCGCCCTGGAGCTCCCCCCCGGCGAGGACGTCATCGTGTTCACGGCCGCGGCCAGCTCGCCCGAGAGCGCCTGGCGGCGTCTCGGCGGCGAGAGCTCGGCCTGGGTGGTGCTCGCCAACGCCAACGACCAGGACAGCCTGCGGGCCTCGCGCAAGGACCTCGCGTTC
>CAIXSE010000844.1 GCA_903921965.1 uncultured Thermoleophilia bacterium
AAGACCGTCGGCGACGTGCGCGAGGAGACCAGCGAGAAGGCCCGCGCCAACCTGCTCGAGGCGGGGATCGCCAAGCGCGACCTGCTCGACTACGAGATCAACGCCAGCGTCGTCGAAGGCGTGGGCGTCGACCTCATCGCCATGGGCCGCCCCGAGGGCCCGGGCTGCTACTGCGCCGCCAACAGCATGCTGCGCGCCATCATCGACGCCATCGCCGACGCCTACCCCGTCGTGGTCATCGACAACGAAGCCGGCCTGGAGCACCTCTCGCGCCGGACCACGCGCGACGTGGACGTCCTCTTCATCGTCAGCGACGCCACGGTGCGCGGCATCACCACCGCCGGCCGGGTCGCCTCCGTCATCGCGGAGCTCGAGACCAAGGTCGGCGCCCACTACCTCATCGTGAACCGCGCGCCCGACGGGCTCACGCCCGCCCTGCACGCGGCGATCGAGGAGCACGGCCTCGACCTGCTGGCCGTGATCCCCGACGACGACGCCGTGGCGGCCCTCGACGCCGCCGGCCGGCCCATCGTCGAGCTTCCCGCGGACAGCCCCATGTCCGTCGCTCTTCAGCCCGTGCTCGAGACCGTCCTCGCCCAGACCCGCTGACCAAGGAGGCACCCGGTGCTCATCATCGGTGAGAACATCCAGATCATGTCGCCGCCCATCAAGGCGGCCATCGAGAACCGCGACAAGAAGGTCATCCAGGACCTCGCCGTGAAGCAGGTCGAGGCCGGCGCCGGCATCGTCGACCTCAACATCGGCCCGCAGAAGAAGCTCGGCCACGAGGTCATGCCGTGGATCGTCGAGGCCGTGCAGGAGGTCTGCGACGTCCCGCTCTCGCTCGACACGACCAACCTGGCGGCCATGGAGGCCGGGCTGCAGGTGGTCCGGCACCCGGCGATGCTCAACTCGGCCTCGGCCGACCCCGAGCGCCTGGACAGCGTGATGCAGCTCGCCGCCAGGTACGGCGCCAGCGTCATCGCCCTCACCATGGGCGTCGACGGCATCCCGACGACCGCCGACGGCCGCGCCGGCATCGCCATGGAGGCCCTCCTCCCCGCCGCCGAGGCCGCGGGTCTGCCGGTGCAGAACGTCTACCTGGACCCGCTCGTCCTGGCCGTGAACTGCAACCAGGACGTGGCCATGGCGTCTGTCGAGGGCGTCAGGATGTTCAAGATGCTCGCCGACCCGGCCCCGATGACGGTGGTCGGCCTCAGCAACATCTCCAACGGGTCGCCGGCCGAGAACCGGCCGCTCATCAACCGCGTGATGATGGTCATGGTCATGGGCGCCGGCCTGGACAGCGCCATCGCCGACCCGCTCGACACGGTGCAGAACGAGTGGATCCGCATCTGCGAGGAGCGCGACGACAGCGCGCCGCTCAACAGGCTCATCCTCGCCCTGTACGACGCCGTCGCCGGCATGGAGGAGCTCGACGAGTCCGCGGTCGACAAGAGCGACCAGGCGCAGGTCGACCTCTGGAAGACCTACCGCATGCTCACCAACCAGACGCTGTACGCCGACTCGTACCTGCAGCTCTAGCAGCGGCGCGAGGGACGTGGTTCCCGGAGGGCCGGCGCCGCAGGCGCCGGCCCTCCGGCGCGTAGGGGTCGGCGCGGGCGAGGACCGCGGCGTGCGCGCCCGGCTCGCCCGCGGACGGCGCCGTACGCGCGCCGGGGGCGGCGGTCCGCTGGACCGCCGCCCCCGGCTTCACATCTGGTCGTGAGACCCGCGGATGCTCAGGCGGCCGCGCCCGTGTCGTCCGCCGGCGGCGTGTAGCTGCTCCACGGGTCGGTCTTGTCGCCGCCCCAGCCCATGATGCCGTCGCCCTTCCACATCTTCCAGGCGAAGTA
>CAIXSE010000845.1 GCA_903921965.1 uncultured Thermoleophilia bacterium
GGGAACGCCGCGCAGTGGCAGGCACGGACCACAAGCACGTGCCTGCCGCTGCGCGGCGCAGACGAGAGGTATCATGGGAGCGGCCGACGTGTTCTGCGGTGCGGCACGCTCGAAAGGTCTTGACACGCGGGCTCCTCCTTGAGATTCATCGGGTGCAGCGGGCATGAGGCATTTTCCACGAATGAGAATGCAATCACAAGTACAAACTTTCTTCGAGGTCGCCCGCCCGGGCCTCCGCCCGGCGCACCCGCGCCGGCGGACGGGCGGCCGTCGCGCGGGCGCGCCCGCCGCCGAATCGGGGCGCCGTCAATGCCCCGCTCCGCCGCGGAGCGCGAGCCGGCACGGGAGGCGCCGGTGACCGGCTCGTCGCAGACCGCGGCCGAGCGCCTGCGCGTGCGCGGCGTCGTGCAGGGCGTCGGCTTCCGGCCCTTCGTGTACGCGCTGGCCGCGCGCCACGGTCTCAGCGGCTGGGTGCGCAACACGTCGGCCGGCGTGGAGATCCACGTGGAGGGGCCGGCGGAGGCGGTCGACGCGTTCGCGACCGCCCTGCCCGGCGAGGCGCCGCCGCGGTCCCACATCGCCGAGTACACGCGCGCGCCGGGCGAGCCGGAGGACGCGCGCGGCTTCGTCATCCTCGAGAGCGCCGCGGCGCCGGGCGAGTACCAGCTCGTCTCGCCCGACATCGCGACCTGTGACGACTGCCGGCGCGAGCTCCTCGACCCCGCCGACCGGCGGTTCCGCTACCCGTTCACCAACTGCACCAACTGCGGCCCCCGCTTCACGATCATCGAGGAGCTGCCGTACGACCGCGAGCGCACGACGATGCGGCACTTCCCCCTCTGCCCCGCCTGCCGGAAGGAGTACGAGGACCCCGCCGACCGGCGGTTCCACGCCGAGCCCAACGCGTGCCCGGTGTGCGGGCCGCGGGTGAAGCTGCTGCGGCCGGCCCACGGACGGGCCGGTGCGGACCCGGCGTCCGGACCGGACACCGGAGCCGGACCGGCAGTCGAGGTGCTGGCCGAGGGCACGGCCGCCGACCCCGCGGCGCCGATCGACCTCGCCGCGCAGCTCCTGCTGCGGGGCGAGATCGTGGCGCTCAAGGGCCTCGGCGGCTTCCACCTGGCCTGCGACGCCACCGACGGCGAGGCGGTCCGGCGGCTCAAGGACCGCAAGCGCCGCCCGCACAAGCCCCTGGCAGTGATGTTCCGCGACCTCGAGCAGGCGCGCGCCCACTGCGAGGTGAGCCGGGCCGCGGCGCGCGTGCTCACCTCGCCCGAGCACCCCATCGTGCTGCTGCCGTGGCGCCCGGTGGGCGCGGACGGCGTCGCCGGACCCGAGCTGGGTACCGCGGCCGGAGGGCGGCAGCCGGCCCGCACGGCGAGCGACGGACTCGAACGGCGCGACGTCGACCCCGAGGTCGCCGTGGGCCAGGGGTTCCTCGGCGTCATGCTCCCGTACACCCCGCTGCACATCCTGCTGCTGCGCGCGGCCGGGCGGCCGCTCGTCATGACCAGCGGCAACCTCGCCGAGGAGCCC
>CAIXSE010000846.1 GCA_903921965.1 uncultured Thermoleophilia bacterium
ACGTGCGCCTGCGTGGTGACGTCCAGCGCCGTGGTGGGCTCGTCCAGCACGATGACGCGCGGCCTGTTCGCCATGGCCATGGCGATGACCACGCGCTGCTGCTGGCCGCCCGAGAGCTGGTGCGGGTAGCGGCGCAGGAAGGCCCTGTCGCTCGGCAGGAGCACCTCGGCCATCATCTCCCTGAGCCGCGCCTCGCGGTCGGCCTGCGAGCTCCCGAAGTCGTGCGCGTTCAGGATCTCCATGAGCTGGTCGCCGATGCGCAGGGCCGGGTTGAGCGCCGCCGAGGCGTCCTGGGGCACGTAGCTGATGAGGCCGCCGCGGATGCGGCGCAGGTCGCCCTTGACGGACGCGAGGACGTCGGTGCCGCCGATGCGGATGGCACCCTCGGCCACCTTGGCGCCGCGCCGCTGGTAGTTGAGCAGCGACGTCGCGGCCGTCGTCTTGCCGGAAGCCGACTCGCCCACCAGCCCGAGCACCTCGCCCTCGTGGATCGCGAAGGAGACGTCGTCGTCGATGTCGATGCCCGACGGGTCGAGCACGATGCGCAGGTCGCGGACGGTGAGGACGATGTCCTCTTTGACCCTGCCGGCCGGCTCGGGCGTTCCGTCACTCATGAGGTCCCCGTGTTGCGGTCGATGCCCATCATGGCGCGGGCGAGGCCGTCGGCCATGAGGTTGGTGCTGATGGTCAGGGCGGCGATCAGGATGACCGGCGCGATGACGGCCCACGGCTGCACCGTGATGGCGATGCGGTTCTCGTTGATCATGAGGCCCCAGTCGGCCGACGGCGGCTGCATGCCGAAACCGAGGAACGAGAGCGCGGCGATCATGATGATGGAGTAGGTGAGGCGCAGGCCGAACTCCACCAGCAGCGGGCTGCTGATGTTGGGCAGCACCTCGCGGAAGAGGATGCGGCTCCGCGGGACTCCTACGGCCGTCGCGGCGCGCACGAAGTCGCGCTGCGCGAGGTCCACTGTGGCCGCGCGCGTGACGCGCGCGATGCGCGGCATGTGCGAGATGCCGACCATGAGCACGATGAGCCACAGCCTGGGGCCGAGGATGGACACGAACAGCATCGCCAGCACCACCGACGGGAAGGCGAGCACCACGTCGAGCATGCGCATGATGCTCTCGTCCACCCAGCGACGGGCGTAGCCGGAGACCAGGCCGAGGCTCACGCCGAGCACCATGCCGATGACGGTCGCGGCGATGCCGAGCACGAACACGCTGAGGCCGCCGTACAGCACGCGGGTGTAGACGTCGCGGCCGAGGAAGTCGGTGCCCAGGATGTACTTGGCCGTGGGCAGCGAGAACGGCGGCCCGACGAACTCCGTGGGCGAGTAGGGCGCCCAGAAGCGGCCGAAGACGGCGATGACCAGCAGGATGAGGAACAGCGCGATGCCGACCTTGGTGCGGCGCAGCCGCCACGCGGCCAGCAGCGTCTCGACCCACTCCGGACGCTGTTTGCCGAGCGGCAGCGCCTCCATGGGTTCGATCTCGAGGGTCTCGAGCGGCTGGAGCGGATCGAGGCCGGCGTCGCTGCGACCGCTCATCGCAGACCCGTCCTCAGGCGCGGGCTGATAAGGATCGTCAGGATGTCGGCGATCAGGTTGAGGAGCACGTACACGGCGGCGATGAGCAACACCAGCGCCTGGACCACCGGCATGTCACGGTTGGCCACCGCGTCGACGAGAGCCGAGCCGATGCCGGGGAACGTGAAGACGTACTCCACGGTGACGATGCCGCCGGCCAGCCAGGCGATGTTGATGGCGATCACCTGGATGGTCGGGATGATGGCGTTCGGCAGGGCGTGGTGCCACAGCACGCGAGACTCCTTGAGGCCCTTGAGGCGCGCCATCATGACGTACTCGCTCTCCAGCACCTCGATGGTGGAGGCGCGGAGCATGCGGCTCACGTACGGGATGACGGCCAGCACCAGGGTGAGCACGGGGAGCACGAAGTACTCCATCTGGCCGCTGAGGGGCGCGTGCATGTCGATGTTGCTCACCGACGGGAACCACTGGAAGACGGCGGTGGCGAACAGCAGCACCAGGATGATGCCGATCACGAACTCCGGGAGCGACACGAGGGTGAGGTTCGTCAGGTTCTGGGCGTTGTCGTACTTCGAGTCTCGATACACGGCGGCGAAGGCGCCGATCAGGATCGAGAGGGGGATGCTCACCAGGGCCGCGAGGGTCACCAGGACGAACGAGTTGATGATGCGCTGCTTGAGCAACTCCGTGACCTTGACCTGACCGCCGACCAGCGAGTTGCCGAAGTCGCCCTTGACGACGCCGCCGAGCCAGCTGCCGTACTGCGTCAGCATGGGACGGTTCAGGCCCAGTTCCTCGCGCAGCGCCTCGTAGCGGACCTTGTCGGCAGAATCCTTGCCGAGGATGGCCTTGGCGGCGTCGCCCGGCAGCGCCTGGGTGGCGGCGAAGACCACCACCGACACGAGGAACAGCGTGAGCAGGCCGAGGCCCAGCCGGATGAGCAGGAGTTTGAGGAGCGGCGGCACGGACCGGCGCTTCAGGCGGAGCCGCGGACGCCCCGGCCGCACGGCCGGGGCGTCCGCTCACTCACGGAAGTGCTGCAGAAGCGATCGATCACGCGAACCAGGCGAGGCGGTACCGCGCGTTGCTCGCGCAGGAGCCGAGGCCGGAGTAGTCCGGCAGCATGCCCATGACCGTGGCAGCCATGGCGTCCACCTGGTTGTCGAAGGCGTAGATGATGTACGCGCCCTCGTTGTACTCGATGGTCGCGGCTTCGGCGATGAGCTCGTTGCGCTTGGTGTCGTCGACCGTCGTCATGGCCTCGTTGACGAGGTCCATGTACTTCTGGTTCGTCTTGGCCCAGTGGGTCTCGTCGTAGAGCGAGCCCGGCATGGTGCCCATGCCCGTCTGCGCGAGGTAGCCGCGGGTGCCCCAGTTGTCCATGGCGAAGCCCCACTTGAGGTACTGGTCGCCCCAGAAGACGTCGCCGGTGACGTTGTCGACCTTCACGGTGACGCCGGCGGCCTGCGCCTGCTGCGCGAACACCGTGGCGGCGGAGGGAGCGTTGTTGCTCACCGACGTGGAGGTCATGAGCTTGACCGTCATGTTCTCCTGGCCGGCCTGCTTGAGCAGCGACATGGCCTGCTCGATGTCCTGCTCGCGCTGCGGCAGGTCCTTCGGGTAGCCCGCGTCGAAGGGGCCGTACATGTCGTTGCCGAGCCACTGCAGGCCGTCGGCGCCCTGGGCGATCATCTGCGGGCGGTCGACGATCAGGCGGAAGGCCTGACGCACGCGCACGTCGTCGAACGGCTTGACCTCGACGTTCATCGTGAACGGGATCCACGAGCCGGTCTTGGCTTCGAGGAGCTTGTTGCCGGCGCCCTCGGCGATCTTGCGCTGCGCGCCGGGGATCATGTTGACGTAGTCCACGGCGCCGCCCAGCAGGGCGTTCATCTGCGCGGTGGTGTCGGCGAACTCGATGATCGAGAGCTGGTCGACGTACGGGCCGCCGCCTTCACGCCAGTAGCTGTCGTTCTTCACGAAGACGCACTGCACGCCCGGCTGGAAGTCGCTCGGCTGGGCGAGCTTGAACGGGCCGGTGCCGATGGCGCCCTGGCCGCCCTTGGGGTCGTACCCCACCGGGACGACGGCCGCGCTGTAGGTGGCCAGCGCCTCCTTGAAGATGGCGTTGGTCGCCTCGAGGTTGAACTGCACCGTGAGGTCGTCGATCTTCTTGGTGCCGCCCGGCGTGAGACCCTTCAGCTGCGCCGCGGCGAGGCCGGGCTTCTTCGGGTCCATGATGCGCTCGAAGCTGTACACCACGGCGTCGGCGTTCACCGGCGAGCCGTCGTGGAACGTGACGCCCGACTTGAGCTTGACGGTGTACTGCGTACCGTCGGCGTTGGGCTCGATGGACTCGGCCAGCGCCATGCCCAGCACGCCCTCGTTGCTGAACTCGAGCAGCGAGTCGTACATGTTGAAGCGCATGTCCATGGACTGCATGGTGTAGGCGGTGGCGTGCGCGTCCAGGTCCTCCTTGGCGGAGCCCTGGCCGGCGGCGACGCGCAGGTGGCCGCCCACGTTGGGCGTACCGGCCGCGGCCGAGCCGCTGGCGGCCGGGCTGGCACTGGAGCCTCCGCTGCTGCTGGAACCGCAGGCGGCAGCCACCGAACCGAGCGCCGCCGCGCCGCCGACGGCTGCAGCCCCCTGCAGCACCTGGCGCCTGGTGACCGGCTTCGAGAGGAAGCCCGGCTTCTCGTCGTCTCGTACGCTCATGTCTCACTTCCCCCTTGTTCGAGCAAGGTCATGACATCGCCGC
>CAIXSE010000847.1 GCA_903921965.1 uncultured Thermoleophilia bacterium
CACCTGTACCCGTCGCCGGGCGTGGAGCGCCACCTGTTCGTGCACGAGCAGCTGCTGGCGCTGAAGGAGCTCGGCGTCGAGGCGCACGTGATCTCGCCGACGCCGTGGGTGCCGGCCGTGCTTCGCCGCAGCGAGCGCCAGAAGCGCCGCGGCGAGAAGCCCCGCGAGGCGGTGCGCGACGGCATCACCGCCGAGTACCCGCGGTTCGTGCAGCCGCCGAAGCGGGTGCTGTTCGACCGCCTCGGCGACATCGCCTACCGGCCCGTCTGCTCGCTGCCGTCGGTGACGGCCGGCGAGTACGACCTCGTCCACGCGCACCAGGCGCTGCCCGACGGCGCCCTGGCGCAGCGCCTGGCCGCCGACCTGCGCCTGCCGTGGGTCGTCACGGTGCACGGCGCCGACGTGTACCAGCACCTGCGCAGGGGCGGCGCCGTCGAGAAGCGCACGCGCTCCGTGCTCGGCGCCGCCGACGCCGTGATGGCCAACTCCAGCGCCGTCGCCCGGCTGCTGGACGGCGTCGTGCCGCCGGACCGCCTCAGCGTGGTGCTGAACGGGACGACCGGGCTCGGACAGACCGTCCAGCCAGCCGATGGCTTCCTGCCCGGCAGGCAGCTCGTGCTCACGGCCGGCTACCTGATCCCGCGCAAGGGGCTCAAGGACCTGGTGGCGGCCACGGGCCGGCTGCGCCGCCGCGGCCGCCCCTTCGACCTCGCCATCGCGGGCGACGGCCCGCTCCGCGCCGAGCTCGAGCAGCAGGCCGCGGACGAAGGCGTCGCCGACACCGTGCACTTCCTCGGCCGGGTCCCGCACGCGCGCATGCTGCAGCTCATGGCGCGCGCCGACCTCTTCGCCCTGCCCAGCTGGGACGAGGCGTTCGGCCTCGTCTACACCGAGGCCATGGCCCAGGGCACCCCGGTCGTGGCCGGCAAGGGCGAGGGGCCCGAAGACTTCATCGAGGACGGCGTGAGCGGCTACCTCGTCCCGGTCCGCGACCCCGACGCGCTGGCCACGCTCATCGCTAGAATACTCGGCGACCCGCAGATGGCGGCTGCGGTGGGCGAAGCGGGCAGGGCCGCCGCGCTCGCCCTCAGCTGGGAGCGCAACGCCCGTCTCACGTACGAGGTGTACGAGCGCGTACTGGCGCGGGGCGCGACAGCCGGCCGCGCCGCAGACGCGGCAGCCCGGCGAAGCGAGCCCTGAGAGGTGCCCATGCGGTACGACAAGTTCCTGGTGGCGGCGGGCAGGCGCAACGCCGCCATCGTCATGCAGGTGTCGTGGGCCAACGGCCTCGACATCATCCGCGACCTCTCGGCCGACGGCATCCCCCTGCTCGCGCTCGACGCCAACCCCCGCGCCCTGGGCCTCCGCTCGCGCCTCGCCGCCGGTTCCGTCTGCCCCGACCCGCGCGACGACGAGGACGCCTTCGTCGCCTACCTGGAGGGCCTGGGCCCGCGCTTCGCCCGCCGGCCGGTGCTGTTCCCCACCCACGACCAGTACATCTGGCCCGTCTCGAAGAACGCCGCGAGTCTCGAGAAGTGGTTCCTCATCCCCTTCTCGCGCTGGGAGACCATGCGGCGCCTGCACGACAAGCGCGCCCAGATGGAGGCAGCCTGGCGCGTGGGCGTCGACACCCCGAAGACGGTGTTCGTCGACTCCGACGACGACCTC
>CAIXSE010000848.1 GCA_903921965.1 uncultured Thermoleophilia bacterium
GACCGAGTCGAAGACGTTCTTGACCTGCGTCTGGATCTGCGAGTACTGCTGGGCGGTGTACCCCAGCACCTGCTGCGCCACGTCGGCGGAGGTGAACCCCAGACTGAGGTTCGCCTGCGACGAACCGAAGTCGACGAGCGCGCTGACCTTCTCGTCCAGGGTCTTGCCGTCGGGCTGCACGAGCGTGATGGTCTGGCCGGGCTTGAGGCCGTACTTGTCGGCGAGGTCCTTGCCGAGAACGATGTCCGATCCGGAGAGGCTCGCAGTGCCCGCGACCGTCTTCTGCGAGATGCCGTAGATCGTGTCGAGCTGGGCGAGGTCGCCACCGGTGAGCTGCAGCGGCACGCTGTCGGCGCCCTGCTTGAGGATCGCCGAGAACCGGCGCACCGGCACCTGGGTGGTGATCTGCGGCTGCGCGGCGATCGCGTCCCTGACCTGGGGCGTGTAGTCGACCGCGCCGCCCTGGGTCCTGGCCTGCACGGTGACCTGGGAGCTGCTCCCGATGGTCTGGTCGACCAGGCTCTCCTGGAGGCCGATGATCAGCGAGCCCAGGAAGACCTGCACGCCGATGCCCACGGCGATGCCCGCGGCGATGAGGATGGATTGGACGGGGCTCCTGCGCAGGAAGCGGGCGGCGATCGACAGGCTCAGCACGGCTCAACCCTCCCAGGGCCCGAGCAGCGCATCGAGGTCGACGATCTCCTCGGGGCTCCACCCTTCGGCGCCGAGCGCGAACGCCGGACCTCCCACCCACACGTCGACGTTCGGCAGCGCGCGCTTGAGCTCGTCCACGGCGTGCCGCACCGCAAGGCGGTGGAAGTGGGTGGACGAGGTCATGACCACCGCGTGGACGCCGAGTCGCGCAGCGGCGTCTGCTATCTCTTCGACCGGAGTGTCGGGCCCGAGGAAGTACGTGCGCCACCCCGCCATGTCGAAGCGGTCGGACACCATACGCAGGCCCAGGTCGTGCGATTCCTCGGGCGGGCACGCCAGAAGGACCGAACGCCCGGTCGCCGCGGCTGCGGCTCGAGCCTTCTGGACGGCCGGGTACAGCATCTCGACGATGGTGCGTACCGTGGCGCTGGCCAGGTGCTCTTCCCAGATGGCGACGGTGCCGCGCTGCCAGGCCGTGCCGGTCGCCGCCAGGATCGCGGTGAGCACGTCGCGGTAGAGGACGGGGATCGTCACCTGCCCCCCGGCCACCGCCTCGACGGCCACATGGACCGCGGCCGGCTTGTCGCGAGCCGCGAGCGCCGCGGAGACGGCGTCGAACACGGCCGCCGCTCCGCTCTCGTGGTTGCCCGGTCCGGGCCGATCCACGCTGCTGTTGTTCTCCTCAGGCCCCATCGGCGGGCAACCTACCCGACGATTTCCCCCCGTAATCAAGTTCACACCGCGCCGCGGTCCCCGGGCGGCAAGTGGGTACAAGTCCAGAAGGACGCGGCGAGAGGACGGACCCTGAGGATCACCCACGCACAACCGCTGAGGCGCATGGCCGACGACTGGCTCCTCGACGCGTCGCCGCTGCTGACGCGTACCGAGGCCGAGGCCGAGGCGTTCGCCCTCGAGGCCGAAGGCGCGTGCTACATGCTCCACGAACTGGACGGCGAGCACGAGCCGCTCGGCCACCTCGCCGGCGAAGGGTTCTACACCCACCTGCTCACGGTGATCGCCGCCGACGCGCACGTCCCGCGCGAGTGGCTGGTGCGCATGGCGGAGGACGAGGCGACCGAAGGAGCGGCGGACGCCGGCTGAGGAGGCTGCGCGGGTCGCACCCGGAACACGACCGGAACACGACAACGCGATGGCGCGATGGCGCGCCCTGTCAAGCATCAGCCGGAACTTGTGTCAGGGATCAGGCGAAGACGTGTAAAGCCTCAGGTGACTCCGGAGTGTCCAGTATCAGCCGGAGTACGACACGCGATGGCGCGCCCGGCAGGATTCGAACCTGCGACCTGAGGATTAGAAGTCCCCTGCTCTATCCAACTGAGCTACGGGCGCACGAAGCGTGCACGAGTGTACACCCGCCCCGGCCAGGGCTCCCGCCACCGCCCGCGGCGGCACTCACGCGTGAGAGGGTGGGCGCACAGGGGACGACACAGAGGTGTGGAGCGGGAGACGGGCTTCGAACCCGCGACCCTCAGCTTGGAAGGCTGATGCTCTAGCCAACTGAGCTACTCCCGCCCGCGTAGGCGACTGGTCGGGACGGGCGGATTCGAACCGCCGGCCCCCTGCTCCCAAA
>CAIXSE010000849.1 GCA_903921965.1 uncultured Thermoleophilia bacterium
GCGCCACCGCGCCCGCAGCGTGCGGCGGCCGCGCAGCGCGGCCGCCCGGCGGAGGCGCCGGAGCTCCGCCACGCGGTGCCGGGGGGACCTTCCACCGCCGGCGTCCGGGCAAGAGGCCCTGCGTGCCGGTCCCGGTGCCGGCCGGGACGCGGACGCCGGACCGGCGCCGGTCCCTCCACGACCCGGTGCTGCTGACAGTGTCGTCCACGCCGCCCAAAGGTCCCCCCCGGAGAGCACGGCCGTCTCCACTATAGGACCGCGTGAACGGCGGTGAGCCTTCCGTCGGAGTGCCGGTGGGGTGTGCGGGGCCTCGCCCCCGGGTCGAGCGGCCGCCGCGACGAGGCGAGCGCGGCGACGTGCCGGCGGACGGCAGCCGAACGGGGTCCGGTGCGGCTCCTGCGGAGCGCCGTCAGGCGCCGCCGTTCGAGGCCACGACGTTCGACTCGCGGCCGCCGCTCACGTTGATGGAGGTCGCCGTCACGCAGGCGGCCTGCGGCGAGCACAGCCGGAGGACGACGTCGGCCACCTCTTCCGGTGTGGCCGTGCGACCGAGCGGCACCAGGGCCGACGCCTCGCGGAGCACCTGCTCGAGGGGGAGGGCGCCGTCGTCCCACATCTCCGTCGCGGTGCCCCCCGCCGCCCGGATACCCTCGACGACGGCGTCGGCGCGGGCCTGGTCGGCCCGGTAGTTCACGCACACGCCGTAGCCGCACGCGCCCGCCCGCGCGGCGACCGCGGCGCCGATCCCCCGGCTCCCGCCGGTGACGATGAGGACCTTCGGCATCTCCTCCCCCTGTCCGGACTCCGCTGCGAGTGTAGCCCAGCCGGCCGCGCGTCCGCGCGTCTCGCGCCGGCGTCTCGGGCGTCGTGCGTGCCGCCTCTGCCGGCTGCGCCGTGATCCCGGGCGCTCGGGGCCGGGCCGCCGGCGAAGAGACCGGGGGGCAGAGCGTTCGTGGCGGGCGGCGCGGAGCTCCCCGCTGCCTCGCAGACCGGCGCGGTACCGTCGAGCCGGACGAGCGGGCGCCGGGCGGCGCCGTCACACGTTGTAGACCTCTGCCCCCAGCGTGACGACGTAGTTCTCGGCGAGCACCCGCTGCGCGTCGGCCGTTCTGTCCACCCCGAGGATGACGATGGCCTGGCCGTCGATGTGGCCCAGGTGCGGGTACAGGTAGTGGACGTTGATGCCCGCGGCCTTGAGCGGCCTGAGCACGGCGAGCACGCTGCCGGGGTGGTCGGGGATCTCGACGGCGAGCACGTCGACCTCTTTGGGGTCGTAGCCACCGCCGGCGAGGATGTTCTTCGCCTTCTCGTGGTCGTCGACGACGAAGCGCACGGTGCTGATGTCGGAGGTGTCGGCCACCGAGATGGCGCGGATGTTCACGCCCTCGCGGCCCAGCAGCTCGCTCACGGTGGCGAAGGCGCCGGGGACGTTGGCGAGGCTCACGGAAAGCTGCTTGATGGACATCAGCCCTGCTCCTTCGCGTAGTCGTACCCCAGGGCGAGCGCCTTCTTGTTGAGGTCGAGGAGCTTGGCCCTGCCCTTGCCGAGGATCTCGGCGAGATTCTCCACCATGGCCTCGTAGCTGATCGTCTCGCTGGCCCGTACCAGGGCGCCCAGCATGATCATGTTGGCGACCTTCAGCGAGCCCAGCTCGCCGGCCAGCTCGCTCATGGGGACGGCGAGGATCTCGATGTCGCTCCGCGCCGTCTCGGTGTGCACGAGCGTGGAGTTGGCGCACAGCAGGCCGCCGGACTGCAGGGCGCCCTGGAAGCGCACGAACGACGGCTGGTTCATGGCCACGACGACGTCCGGCTCGGAGGCCACCGGGGAGGCGATCTCCTCGTCGCTCACCGACACGGCGCAGTTGGCCGTGCCGCCGCGCACCTCCACGCCGTAGCTGGGCAGGTAGGTGACGTGCATGCCCTCGAGCATGGCGGCGGTGGCCAGCGTCGCCCCCAGCGAGAGGACGCCCTGCCCGCCCGAGCCGGAGATGACGGTCCTGGTCAGCATGCCGACACGTCCTTGAACACGCCCAGGGGGAAGTAGTCGAGCATGGCGTCGTCGATCCAGCGGCAGGCCTCGAGCGGGCCCATCTTCCAGTTCACCGGGCAGGGGGAGAGGATCTCGACGAGCGAGAAGCCGTGCCCGTCGAGCTGGCACTGGAACGCCTTGCGGATGGCCTTCTTGGCCTTGACCACGGCTGCCGGCTTGTTGACGGCCACGCGCTCCAGGTAGGCGGTGCCGTCGAGCTGGGCGAACACCTCACAGATGCGCACCGGGTGGCCCGCCTGGCCGGCGTCGCGGCCGCGCGGCGTGGTCGTCGTCACCTGGTCGAGGAGCGTGGTCGGCGCCATCTGGCCGCCGGTCATGCCGTACACGCCGTTGTTCACGAAGATGACCGTGATGTCCTCGCCGCGGTTGGCGGCGTGCAGGCCCTCGGCGGTGCCGATGGCGGCCAGGTCGCCGTCGCCCTGGTACGAGAACACGAGGTTCTGCGGTCGCACGCGCTTGATGCCGGTCGCCACGGCGGCGCCCCGTCCGTGCGCCGATTCGATCACGTCGATCTCGAAGTAGTTGTAGAGGAGCATGCCGCAACCGGCCGGCGCCACGCAGATGGCGTCGCCCTGCAGGTCCATCTCCTCGACGACCTCCATCAGCAGGCGGTTGATGATGCCGTGGCCACAGCCGGGGCAGTAGTGGAGGTCCGTGTCCTTCAGCAGCCGGGGCCGCGCGAAGACCGTCTTCGTCGCTTCGGGTGCCGTCACCGCTGCCTCCCCTCACCGTCGACCTGAGCTTGAAGGTAGTGCCGGGAGACGATGCGGTACAGCTCGACCGGCATCGGCGCGACGCCGCCCGGCCGCCCGTAGAAGTGGATGCGGCTCTGCCCGGCAAGTGCCAGGCGCACGTCCTCGACCATCTGGCCGGCGCTCATCTCGAAGACGAAGAAGTCGTCCACGTGCTTCGCGAGCTCCCTGAGCGCCTGCGCGGGGAACGGCCAGAGCGTGACGGGCCGCACCAGGCCGACCTTCTTGCCCTCCTCGCGCAAGCGCTTGATCGCCCCCTTCGCGATACGCGCGCCGATGCCGTAGGCGACCACGACCATGTCGGCGTCCTCGACCAGGTGCGTCTCGCAGCGGACCTCGTTCTGCTCGATGAGCCGGAACTTGCGCTGGAGCTTCCAGTTCTTCTCCTCCTGCAGCTTCGTGTCGAAGATGAGGGAGTAGATGGACTGGGCAGGCCGGTCCCTGGCGCCGCTCAGCACCCACGGCTTGTCGTAGTCGGGCGGGCGCACGAGGCCGTCGAAGTCGACCGGTTCCATCATCTGGCCGAGGATGCCGTCGGCGAGGATGACGACGGGGTTGCGGTACCTGTCGGCGAGGTCGAAGGCCAGCGGCACGACCTCGGTGAGCTCCTGGACCGATGCCGGCGC
>CAIXSE010000850.1 GCA_903921965.1 uncultured Thermoleophilia bacterium
CACGCCAGCCCGAAGACCCGGGCCACGGCCGCGCCGTCGAGCGGAGGCCGCGCCCGCAGCTCCGGCGGGAGCGGCACGAGCTCGACGCCGTCGCCGGCCGGCGCCGCCATCTGGCTGCGGCGCGGCTCGCGGTGCTCCAGCACAGTCCCGCCGGGCCGCTCCAGCGTCCAGCGGTCGGGCTCCACGAGGCCGTCCACGAGGCCCTGGTTCAGGCCGTGGACGGCCTCCACCAGGGCGCGCCGACCGTCGTCCGGGTGGCGGCTGAAGGCGACGCCCGAGCTCTCGCCCGCGACGATCTCCTGCACCACCACGGCCATGGCGCTGGACCGCACGTCGAGCCCCAGCTCGCGGCGGTACAGCAGCGCCGCGTCGGACCACAGCGACGCCCACACCAGCCTGACGTGCTCGAGGATGGCCTCGAGGCCGCGGACGTTGACGTAGGACTCGTGCAGCCCGGCGAACGAGGCGGCCGCGGAGTCTTCGCCGGGCGCCGACGAGCGCACGACGGCCGGGACGCCGGCGAACCGGGCGGCGAGCGGCTCCGCCAGCGCCGCCCGCACCCCGGCCGGCAGCCCGGTCGTCAGGAACAGGCTGCGGATGCGCAGGGCGGCGTCCCACAGCTCCTCCCAGCGCATGTCGGCGAAGTCCTTGCGGTCGAGCTCCGTGAGGATGCGCACGCGCAGTCCGGTGGCTTCCACGTAGGCGTCGTAGGCCGCGGTCGTCACCGCGACGAACGGCGGGACCGCGATGCCGGCGCGCGCCATGCGCGCCAGGGCCAGCGCCTTGCCGCCGACCAGCGGCGCGTGGACCTCCTCGATCTCGCCGGAGGGGATGACGAACGCGACGGCCGGCCCGCCGCCCCCGCGCAGGCCGGCGTCCGGGCCGGCCTCACTCAAGGTGGAGCTCCGTGACGTTCTGGAACCGCGACACCACGTAGTAGGAGCGCACCGTCAGCTCGACCAGAGCGGTCGACGGCGACGCCGCGAACCCGCGCAGCTGCGGCTGACGCCGGAGGAAAGGCTCCAGGCGCGCGGCGCGCTCCTCGCCGGTGAGCTCCCGCGCAGTGCCCACGGCGGTCGCGGCCACGGCTCCGTGGAAGTCCAGGTCGTCCTCGGACCGGCTGTCGACGAGCATGGCGACGTTGGGGTCCGACTCGAGGAAGTGGAACTTGCGCGTGGCCCGCGGGGTCACGAAGTACAGGTGGCGCAGCTCCTCGTCGGCGCACACCGCCACCAGGCTCGCATAAGGATGGTCCGGGCCGTGCGTCGCCAGGACGCCGAGGCGCTGGCGCGCGAAGAGCTCGCGCAGCGCCGCCAGGGCCTCCCCGGCGCCGCCCACGTCACGCCCCCGGCGGCGGGTCGCCGGCGGCCGCGCCGGCGGCCGGAGGCGCGGCCGCGAGGAGCTCGCGCACGAGCGCGAGCGCCTCCACGTACTCGTAGTCCTGCAGCAGGCGGCTCAGCCGCTCGGCCTGCGGTCCGAGTGCCGCGACGAGCGTTGCGTAGGCCTCCTCGAAGACGTCGTTGGAGGAGGCGTCGTCCACGGCCAGCAGGGCCTCCAGCCGCCGCAGCGGCGGCTCGGCGGCCGTCCAGGCCGCGCCGCCGGGCAGGCCGGCCGCGGCGGCGTCCTCGGCAGCCTCGGCCGCGAGCGCCTGCCGGAGCGCCAGCACCAGCGCGCTCACGGCGTCGTCCAGCTCGGCGGCGGCGGCGTCCAGTTCGTCCGGCGGGGCGCCCCGGCGGACCGCCGCGTCCACGCCGGCCGCCGCCGTCTGCACGCGCCGCGCCCCCAGCGCGCCGGCGACGCCCTTCAGCGCGTGCGCCGCCTCGCGGAGCCGCTCCGCGTCGTCCGGCGATGCGAGCCGCCCCGCGGCCGCGACGCGCTCGTCCTCCTGCCGCACGAACTGCTCCAGGAGGCGCGCGTACAAGGCCACGTCGCCGCTCGCCGAGTGCAGGCCGGCGTCGACGTCGAGGTCCGGCACGCCGCGCAGCGCGTCCACGAACGCCGCCGGACGTGCGGGACCGGGGCCGCCCGCGACCGCGCCGCGACCCGCCCCCCCGCCCCGCGCCTCGTGGCCCCGTGCCGGCAGCCAGCGGACCAGGTGCTCGTAGAGCGTCTGCGGCTCGACCGGCTTGGCGATGTGGTCGTTCATGCCCGCCGCGATGCACACCGCCCCGTCTTCGTCGAACGCGTTGGCGGTGAGCGCCAGGATGGGCACGGACCTCCACCCCGGCAGCTTCCTGATCTCGCGGGTGGCCTCCACGCCGCCCATGACCGGCATCTGCATGTCCATCAGCACGAGGTCGTAGACGGACTGCATCGCCATGTCCACGGCCTGACGGCCGTTCTCCGCGACACTCACCTCCATGCCGGCCACACGCAGCAGCTGGCACGCGACCTCCTGGTTGATGGCGTTGTCCTCCACCAGCAGGACGCGCGCGCCGCGGCGCCTGGCGAGCTCGGCTTCGTCCGAGCCCGTCCCGGCCGCGGCCACCCACTCCGGCCACGTGACCGCGCCCATCAGCGCGTCCATCAGGACCGACGGCGTGACCGGCTTTCCCAGCACCATGTCCACGCCGGCGGCGGCGGCCGCGTCGCGCGGGAGGTCGGGGCCGTACGCGGTCACGACGACGGTGCCGGGCGGGCGCTCGAGGCCGAGGCCGTGGAGCCGCCTCACGACCTCGATGCCGTCCATGCCCGGCATCTTCCAGTCCACCAGCACCAGGCCGTACGGGTCGCCGTCGGCGTCGGCGGCGACGAGGGCCGCCAGTCCTTCCTCCCCCGAGCCGGCGGTGTCGGCGCGCAGGCCCAGGTCCTGGAGCGTCGCGCGGAGGATCTCGCGCGCGTCGTCGAGGTCGTCCACGACCAGGGCGCGCGCGCCGCGCAGCGACTCGAGCGTGAGAAGCTGCGAAGGCAGGTGCTCGGAGGCGCCGAACGGCACCTCGACCCAGAACGTCGTGCCCTCGCCCTCTGCGCTGTCCACCCCGAGGCGCCCGCCCATCAGCGCCACCAGGCGGTTGCTGATGGCGAGACCCAGCCCGGTGCCGCCGAAGCGGCGCGTCGTCGAACTGTCGGCCTGCTCGAAGGCCTCGAAGATGCGCGCCAGCTGCTGCTCCGACATGCCGATGCCGGTGTCGGCGATCTCGAAGCGCAGCGTCACCACCGTCTCGTCACGCGCGACCGTGGTCGCCCGCACGGCGACCTGGCCGACGTCGGTGAACTTGACGGCGTTGCTCAGCAGGTTCAGGAGCACCTGACCGAGCCGGTGCCCGTCGCCGCGCACCACCTGCGGGAGCTGCCCGACGTCGGCCAGCAGCTCGACGCCCTTGGCGTCGGCCTGCGGCGCCACGATGCCGCAGGCGCGCTCGACGACCTTCGCCGGCTCGAACTCGTGCACGTCGAGCGTCACCTTGTCGGCCTCGATCTTGGACAGGTCGAGGATGTCGTTGATGATGCCCAGCAGGTGCCGCGACGCCTCGGTGAGCTTCTCGAGCTGCCCCTGCTGCCTCGGGGTGAGCGGGTCGCGCCGCATGAGGTGGGCGAAGCCGATGATGGCGTTCATGGGGGTGCGGATCTCGTGGCTCATGTTGGCGAGGAAGGCGCTCTTTGCGCGGTTCGCGGCCTCGGCCTCGCGCCGCGCCTCCTCGAGCTCGGTCGTGCGCTCCGCGACGAGGTCCTCGAGGTGCAGCTTGTAGCCCTCCAGCTCGCGCAGGGTCTCGAGGCGCTCGCCGTCGAGGATCGCCATGCCGAACAGGTCGGCCATCTGGCAGCCGAAGGCGACCTCGTCGTCCTGCCACTCGTGCGCGACCTCCCGGCCCAGGGTGAACACGCCGCGGTCGCGTCCCGACGAGATGACGCTGCAGCTCAGGGTCGCGGCGAGGTTGGCCGGGTCGAGCGTGACCTTGGAGACGGCCGCGGCGACCGGGTCCGCGCTCACGTCGCTCACCGCCGTGTACCGCGCCGAGCGCATGCGTTCGAACCACTCGGGGAACCGCGCGCGTTCGAACACCTCGCCGCCGGAGTGCGACCCGCTCCCGAGGCGGAACCTGTCGATGCACTCGAGCTCCGCGGCATCCCCGGAGTAGAGCCACACGGAGACGCGTTCCAGGCCCAGCTCCCTCGAGACCAGCTCGGTGAGCTCGGCCGCGAACGTCCCGAGGTCGCCGGCCAGCGCCGCCGGCGACGTGCTGAGCCGCGCCAGCACGTCGTTCTGCCGGCGCAGGCGCCGGGCGCGGCCCACGAGCTCCCTCTCGCGCGCCTTCTGCGCGGTGATGTCGCGCCAGACCGCCGAGACCAGGTCGCGGCCGCCGAACCGGACGGGCCGGAGCCTGACCGTCACGTCGATGAGCGTGCCGTCCTTGCGCCGGTGGAGCGACTCGAGCTCCACCGGCGTGCCGCCCAGCACCTCGGCGGACAGGGCGCCGATCTGCTCGGCCGAGTGCTTCTCCTGGATGTCGGTGAGTGTGAGCGCCTCCATCTCCTCGCGCGTGTAGCCGAGCATGCGGCAGGCGGCGTCGTTGAAGTCCACGAACGACAGGGTCTCCGGGTCGAGCAGCAGCACAGCGTCGCTGGAGAGGTCGAACATCGTCTGCAGGAGCTGCGCCTGCTCCCTGCGCTCGCGCTCGCGCGCCTTGAGCGCGGTGACGTCGCGCCACACGGCGAGCACCAGAGGCCTTCCGCCGTGCACGACGGTGCGGATGTCCACGGCGGCGTCGACGAAGTGGCCGTCCCTGTGCCGGTGCACCGTCTCGAACGTGACCGGCGTGCCCTGGACGGCCGCACCGATGTTGGCGCCGATGCGCTCGCGGTCGTGCTCGGCCTGGAAGTCCATGACCGTCATGGCCGTGAACTCCTCGCGGGCGTACCCCAGCAGCTCGCAGGCGGCGTCGTTGAACTCGACGAAGCCGGCCGTCTCCGGATCGATGAGCAGCACGGCGTCGGTGAGCTGCGAGAACATGGTCGCGACGAGCTGCTCGCGCTCCTCGCGCTCGCGGGCTGCCTGCCGGCGGTCGACGCTGTCGACGAGGCGCCGGAGGATGGCCTCGGCGAGGGCCTTCTCCTCCCACAAGAAGGGGCCTTCGTCGGCCTCCGGACGCTCCTCGGCGTAGGCCGCGAGGATGCGCACCGTCTCGCCGGCCTCGGTCGTGCGGCTCACGGCGAGCGTCCACGGCGTCTCGGCGAAGCCCCGGGGCCCGAACCGCTCGCCCGCCCACTCGACGCACACGGAGACGACGCCGGGGTACTTGAACGCCGGCTCCATCAGCTCGGCGACCCGCGGCAGCAGCTCGGCGAACGGCGGCAGCTCCCCGTCGGTGAGGCGGAAGACCTTGTAGAGGCAGGTCTGCTCCTGGACGCGCTCGGCGAGCGCCTCCTGGAGCCGCCTGCTCTCGGTGACGTCGCGCGCGATGC
>CAIXSE010000851.1 GCA_903921965.1 uncultured Thermoleophilia bacterium
AGGTCGGCGTCGGCGACCCTCTGGGCATGGCGTGCACGCACGCGCTGGCCTCGGGCATGGGCGGGATGCGGGCGGCGGGAGACCTCGTCGGCCGCATGCAGATGACCCGGGGCATGCGCCTCGACGAAGCGAAGGTCTACGTGGCCGGCAGGCTCGGCTGCGCCGTGGCCGACCTGGCCGACCCCATCGCGATGCACGACGTGCGCCGCGACCTCGGCCTCGGACGCATCACCGTCCAAGACCTCACCTACCCCACCCACGCCGGCGCCATGGCGGCCAAGTTCCGCGTCGCCGACGTGCTCGACGTGCCCATCAACAGCGTGACGCGCTTCGCGGAGGACGCGGGGCTGACGACGACAGGAGGAAGAGCGTGAAACGGAACCTGCTGGTCGGAGGGGGCCGCAGCCGCGGGCTGAGCTTCTCCGTCTTCACCGAGGCGGAGCTGGACCAGATCCACTACGCCACGCTCGAGGTCCTGGAGCGCACCGGCATCTTCGTCGAGGACGACGAGGCGCTGGACATCTTCAAGGACGGCGGCTGCCGCGTCGACCGCGAGGACCACATCGTGCGCATCCCGCCGCACGTGGTCGAGGACGCCATCCACAGCTCGCCGAGCAAGTACGTGCTGTGCGGGCGCGACCCGAAGAACGACTTCCTCATGGAGCCCGGGCGCGTGGCCTTCACCAACTTCAGTGAGGGCATCTCCGTCATCGACCTGGAGACCGGCGCGCTGCGCGACTCCACGCTCGCCGACGTGGCGGCGATCGCCCGCATGAACGACTACCTGCCGGAGTTCGACACGCACGAGATCGCCGTCGGTGCCCGCGACGTGCCGCACCAGACGGCGGCGGTGCACAACACCGAGGCGCAGCTGCACAACACGACCAAGCCCATCGGCATCGGCCCGCTCTCTGGCCTGGAGTGCCGGGCCATCCTGCAGATGTGCGCCGCCGTCGTGGGGGGCGAGGACGAGCTGCGGGCACGCCCCATCGTCTACGGCGGCGTGTGCCCGGTGAGCCCGCTCAAGCTGCCGCGCGACGCCACCGAGGTCATCATCGAGTGTTCGCGCTGGTGGATCCCGGACAACATCCTGAGCATGGCCATGTCGGGCGGCTCGAGCCCGGTCAGTCTGGCCGGCACCCTCGTCGTGCACAACGCCGAGGTGCTGAGCGGCATCGTGCTGGCGCAGCTCACCGAGCGCGGCTGCCCGGTCATGTACGGCTCGTCGACCACCGCGATGGACCTCAAGCTCGCGGCCGCCTCGGTCGGCTCGCCCGAGATCTGCCTGATCAGCGCCGCCGTGGCGGAGCTGGCGCGGCGCTACCAGATCCCGAGCTTCGTGGCCGGCTTGTAGGCAGACGGCAAGGTCGGTGACGAGCAGGTCGGTCACGAGAAGACCCTCACCGGACTCACGGCAGCGTTGGCAGGGGCCAACCTGATCTACGGTGCGGGGATGATCGAGTCGGGCGTCACCTTCGATCTCGCGCAGTTCGTCATCGA
>CAIXSE010000852.1 GCA_903921965.1 uncultured Thermoleophilia bacterium
CCGGGAAGGAGTAAGGTATGCCTTGGCGGAAATGACTGAGTTGAAGATGGTCGCTATCCGCGAGATGGACTGGCAGACCGGCGGACCGCCCACCGACGCCTGCCTGCGCGAGCCGCTCGGGCCGTGAGGCCGGCGGGCCACGAGGCCCGCGAACGAGAGGCTCGGACGGGCAAGCGGCCGGAGGCGCCGGGGCTTGAAGAGCCCGGAGCTCGGCCGGGAGCCACGAGGAAAGGAGGTTCGCGACATTGAGTAACTTACGGGGTGCGGCGCGCTAGTCGCCCCGCATGCGGTGAGCGCTAGCGCGCCGCGCCACAGTCTGGGGCGGCGGGTCTTCGGGCCCGCCGCCCCTCTTGCGTACGGGACCGGGTCCGTCCGCCGCCAACGGTCCCGGCTCGCCGGTCGCGGCCGCCGGCCCCTCGCCCGCCGCCCGGACTTGTCCGGCCCGCGGGCGGTCTCCTAGAATCGGCGGGCGACTCCGAGCCCCGGAGTCCTACGGGCGTCGCGCCTAGGGAGCCGGGGCCGAGAGGGTGCGGCGGGAAACGGCCGCGCCTCCCGTCTTGGAAAGGAGAGACCGCGCAGGGCGCCATGGCAGCTTCCCGTCTGACCCGGTTCGCGCGTACCTCGGCTGCGCTCGTCGCCGTCGCCCTGGCGTGTGCGCTGTGCGCCGGGACCCCGGCCGCCGGCGCCGCGGACATCTCCACGTACACCGAGGGTCTCGCCTCCGCGCCGTTCTCCTTCCAGTCGCTCGACCCGTCCCTCACGGCCGGGCCGGTCGGCGACCAGCGCCTGCAGTTCGTCCTCCCGGTGACCGGCGGCATGCCGGCCACGGCCGTCGCGACCACCGTGCCGCTCGACTTCGGCCGGCCGTCCCTGGACAAGGAGTTCCTCAGCATCACGTGGGGCAGCGCCGTGCCGCGCGGCGCCAACCTGTTCGTCAGCTACAGCGTCGACGGACGCGCGTGGCTGCCGGCGATCGGCAGCCTCGGCTTCGACATCCCGGACGGCACGCACGGCAGGACGATCGCCTACCGCGCGAGCCTGACGACGAGCGACCCGCAGTCGTCCCCCGTCCTCGCGTTCGTGACGATCGAGTACACCCGCTGGACCGGCGACCCGACGAAGCCGCCGGCCGGAGGCGGTGGCGGCGGCAGTCACCAGCCGGGCGCCACCCACAAGCCGGGCAGCGGGAGCTACACGTACCCGCCCACGGGGGGCACGGCGCCCGGCCCGAGCTGGTCCTCGGGCGGCACCTACGGCGGCGCCTCGGGCGGCTCGGGCTACGGCACCGCGGGCTCGGGTGCGGGTACGGGTGGCTCGGGCGCCGGGAACGCCTCCGGGAGCGCCTCGCCGCAGCAGCCCGTCGTGCAGACCGCGGCGCAGCCGTCCGCGCAGGTGCCGGCACCTCCGGCGTCCGCGTCTTCGCCGGCCGGGCCGTCGCAGGCGGTGAGCGGTCTGCCGGTCGATCCCGGCGCGCCCGCGGTCACCGGCGTCCCGCTCGAGACCGTGTCCGAGAGCGGCCTCGCCGGCGGCGACGCCCCGGTGGCCGCGTCGGGGAGCTCCTCGTTCCCGTTCGGGCTGGTCGCCGCCGTCTCGGCCGCGCTCGCCCTGCTCTTCTTCGTACCCTGGCTCATCGGCGCCGCCGGTCTGCGCCGCATCACCGGCCACGACTTCGAGCACGCCCGCACCCTGGGCCCGTTCGGCATGCTCAAGCTGTTCAAACGCTGAGACCCCGGCCGGCCGGGCCCGTCCGTCAGAACCCGGTCGTGATCTGGTCCTTGGACGTCACCGTCATGGTGGCCGTCCCGGAGCGGTCCTCGATCAGGCCGGTCGCCGAGATCAGCTGGCCGTCGTAGTACGAGGCGGGGTCCTTCGGGAAGTCCTTCAGCGCCGTCTTGGGGATGACGACGACGAAGCGGCTCGGGTCGGGCGCCGGGGCCCCGACGTCGAGCGTGACCCCGCCGGCCCCGTCGCTCCCGGTGCCGCTCACAGGCCCCTGGACGGTGAGCTCCTCGCCGAAGCGCGAGGAGGCCTCGGTCCAGCTGATCGGCTCGTTCGACTTGAGCGGGCCCGGCGTGATGGTGCTCTCGGGGACGAGGCTGTTGGACGACGAGCAGCCGGCGAGGAGTGCCGCCGCGAGGAGCGCGGCCAGGAGGAGCACGAGCGCCGGCGCGCCGGCGGAAGGCCGGGCGAGCCTGCGGGCGCGGCTCGGTCTTCTGTCCCACCTGGTCATGAGGTCCTCGCTTGCTCGGGCTCGGCCGCCCGCCCCTGGGGGAGCAGCTGGATGGCGCTCGCCTTGACGGCAGCGTACACGGTCTGGCCCGGCCGCAGGTCGAGCTCTTCGCAGGCGGCCCGCGTGAGCAGCGCGTCGATGCGGTGCGAGCCCCAGTCCATCGAGACGAGGCGCGAGCGGCCGGCGGGGCGGAACCCGCGCACCGACGCTTCCAGGACGTTGCGCAGGCTGGTGCCGGCGGTCTCGGGCCGCGCCAGGAACACCATGACGTCATCGGGGTGGATGCAGGCGATGGCCGGCCCCGGCTCGCCGTCGGCGCACACCAGCTCGCCGCCGTCGGGAAGCACGAGCCGCACGGCGCCGGCCTCGTCGACGCGGACGGTCCCCTCCAGCCACACGTCGAGGCCGAGGTAGTCGGCCACGACCTGCGCGGCCGGGTTGTTGAACACGTCGGCCGTGGCGCCCTCCTGCACGACGGCGCCGTCGGCGAGGAAGGTGACGCGGCGGGCGACGGCCAGGGCCTCCTCGGTGTCGTGGGTCACCCACAGCACCGCCGTCGAGAGTCGGCGGAAGATGGCCTCGAGGTCCGCCAGCAGCTGGCGCCTGGTGGGCGGGTCGAGCGAGGCCATGGGCTCGTCCAGGAAGACGACGGCCGGGTCCACGGCGAGGGCCCGCGCGATGCTCACGCGCTGCGCCTCGCCGCCCGAGAGCCCGGAGCGGCGCCGGTCGGCGAGGTGCGCGATGCCGAGCATCTCCAGCGCCTCGTCGCTGCGGCGCCGCAGCTCATCGCCGTGCACGCCGCGGATCCTGAGGCCGCTCTCGACGTTGCCGCGCACCGTGGTGGCCAGCAGGTACGCCTGCTGGAACACGGCCGAGGTGGAGCGGCGCAGGCGCAGCCGGTCGCCGCCGCTGCGCACCGGCCGGCCCTCGAAGAGGAGCTCGCCGTCGGCCTTCTCGAGTCCGTTGAGGGCGCGCATGAGCGTCGTCTTCCCGGCCCCGTTCGGCCCGAGCAGCACGTGGATCTCGCCCTGCGCCAGAGCGAAGCGCTCCACGTGCACGAGCCGCTTGCCGCCGCGCACCACGCTGAGGTCGCGCGCCTCGATGATGGCCGGAGCCGCGGTCACCCCGGCCTCCGCCGCGGCACGACGACCCCCGTGTCCGGCCGCGCGCTCACGACTTCTGCTTGAGGCCGGCCTGCTGGATGAGCGTCATGGCGTAGTTGGTCGTGAACGAGAGGATCATGAGCACCACGGCCAGCGCCACCGCCGAGGCGAAGAGCCCCATGCTCACGTTGGTGACGATGCCTGTCGTGAGCACCTCGGTCTGGCCGATGATGTTGCCGCCCACCATGAGCACGGCGCCGACCTCGGAGATGACGCCGCCGAACGCCGCCATGACGGCCGCCATGAGCGGCACGCGGATCTCGCGGATGAGGAGCCAGAAGCTGCGCCAGCGGCCGGCGCCCAGCGCCATGATCTGCAGGCGGAAGCCGGGATCCAGCTGCTGCAGCGCCGCCAGCGAGAGGCCGGCGACGATCGGCAGCGCGATGAACACCTGGGCGATGATCATGGCCTGCACGGTGTACATGAGGTGCAGGCCGCCGAGCGGGCCGGTGCGCCACAGGAAGAGCGCGACGATGAGGCCCACGACCACCGGCGGCACGCCCATGCCCGTGTTGATGACGGCGACCACGAAGCGCCGACCGGGGAAGACGGTCAGGGCGATCGCCGAGCCCAGCGGGACGCCGATGAGCAGCGAGATGCCCAGGGCCGCGGCCGCGATGTACAGCGAGCGCAGCGCGATCTCGTAGGTGGAGGCGTCGCCCCCGAACAGCAGGCGGAGGGCCTCCCAGAAGCCCTGGAGTATGAAGTGCATGTGCTCCTCCCGAGGCTCGCCACGTGCCCGGCGCCCCCGGCCGTACGGCGTCCGCCGCCGGGGGCCCTCGGCCGGACGCGACCCCGCGCCGGGGGGCGCCTCAGCCGGATGCGACCCGCCGCCGGGGCGCCTCAGCCGGATGCGACCCGCCGCCGAGGGCGCCTCAGCTTACCAAACCGCCCCGCCGGGCCTGCGGCCCGGCGGGGCGGTCGTGCCTGCGTCCGGGCGGGGCACGCCCGGACCTCCGTCAGTGGCTCAGAAGGGCTCGGAGATGGTGAAGGCGTTCGGGTAGAACGGCGGCTGCTTGTACGTCGACTTGCCGTACTCGCCGATGGCCTTCTGGCCCTCGTAGCTCACGAACCACGCGGCGAGCCACTCGGCGGCCGGCGAGTTGACCTGTTCGTGGACCTGCTGGTTCAGCAGGATGACCGAGTACTGGTTCTTGAGGTCGTCCTTCTTCTCCATGAGCTTGACCAGCGGCGTGAGCGTGCTCTGGTTCTTGAGCCACGTGGCCATGTCGGTGAGCGTGTAGGCGCCCTTCTCGGCGGTCACCTGGAGGCAGGGGAGCATACCGCCGGCCGCCGTGATGTACCAGGCGCCGGTGGGGGCCGTGGTGGCGCTCGTGGTCACACCGGCCGCGTACCAGAGCTGGAGCTCCTTCTTGTTGGTGCCGGAGCCGTCGCCGCGCGAGACGAAGGCCACCTGGCCTTCGCCGAGCTTGGCGCCGTAGGCGGCGATGCGCTTGAACGCGTCGGCGGCGTTCTTGGCCTTCTTGATCTTGGCCGGGTCGTTCTTGGGGCCGACGACGGTGAAGTAGTTGTAGGCCCACGGCAGGCGGAGGGTGGCCACGCCGTCGGTGAGGAGCTGCTTCTCGTCTGCGGGCGAGTGCACGATGAGCACGTCGGCGAGGCCGTCACGCGCGGCCTGGATGGCCTGGCCGGAGCCCACGTAGATGGGGTTCACCGTGATGTCGGGGTGCGCCAGGTTGTAGGCGGGGATCACGACGTCCTGCATGAGGCCGGAGTCGCGCACGCTCGTGGTGCTGTAGATGACCAGCTTCTTGTAGTCGGGGGCGCCCTTGCCGGCGGTGTGGCCGCTGCCGGCCGCCACGCTGGTGCCGACGAGCGCCGCGAGCGCCAGCGCCACCAGCGCGAGCACAAGCAGACCGCGCCGTGCGATCCTCGTCTTCGTACCTGCCATCGTTCCTCC
>CAIXSE010000853.1 GCA_903921965.1 uncultured Thermoleophilia bacterium
CGCCCACTGGCTGGGCACCGACGACGCCGGCGTGGACATGCTCAGCCTGGTGATCGCGGGCACCCAGAACTCGATGCTCGTCGGCTTCGCCGCCGCGATCGTGGCGGTGCTGATCGGCGGCACGCTCGGGATCATCGCCGGCTACAAGGGGAGCTGGGGCGAGACGACGGTGACCGGGGTCACGGACTTCTTCCTCGTGGTCCCGATCTTGCCCCTGATGATCGTGCTCGCCGCCCTCTTCGGGCAGACCATCTACCACATCGTGCTGGTCATCGGCCTGCTCAGCTGGATGAGCGTCTGCTACGTGGTGCGGGCGCAGGTGCACACGCTCAAGGAACGCGGCTTCGTGGCCCGCGCGCGCTCGCTGGGCGCCGGTGACCTGTACATCATCAGGTGTCACATCTTGCCTCACGTGGCACCGCTGCTCGTCGCCCAGACCGTGCTCACCGTTGCCACCGCGGTGTTCTTCGAGGCGGCGCTGGCCTTCATCGGCCTGGGTGATCCGCAGCGCATCTCCTGGGGCACGGTCCTGCAGTACGGCTTCCAGCACTCTGCCGTCTCCACCGGCGCCTGGTGGGCGATCGTCCCCCCGGGCGTGTGCATCGCCTTCGTCGTGCTCGGCTGCTTCCTCGTAGGCCAGGGCGTCGAGGAGGCCATGAACCCGCGCCTCGGCCACGCGCACGTGGCGCCGAGGAGCTTCCGCCTGCGGCGCACCACGCCTGAGGACGTCGCGTGAGCGTGCTCGAGCTGAGCGGCCTGCACGTCTGGTTCGACGCCCCCGACGGGAGCTCGGCGCACGCCGTGCGGGGCGTCGACCTCCGCGTCGCTGCCGGCGACCGGGTCGGCGTGCTCGGCGAGTCGGGCTGTGGCAAGACCACGCTGATCCTCGCCGCCATGGGCCTGCTGCCCTCGTTCGCGTCGGTCGCGGGTCAGGCACGCATCGACGGCGTCGACGTCCTCGCGAAAGGCGAGGCGAGCGCCCGGGCGGTGCGCTGGACGCACGCGGCCATGGTCTTCCAGGGCGCGATGAGCTCCATGAACCCGGTCCACCGCGTGGGCAAGCAGATCGCCGACCCGATGGTCCTGCACCTGCGCTGCTCCCCCGCCGAGGCGAGGAACCGCACGGCGGAGTTGCTCGAACTCGTCGGCCTGCCGGCCAGCGTCGCACGCCGCTATCCGCACGAGCTCAGCGGCGGCATGCGCCAGCGGGCGGTCATCGCCATGGCGCTCGCCTGCGAGCCCAGAGTGCTCTTCGCCGACGAGCCGACGACCGCCCTCGATGTGGTCGTGCAGGCACAGATCGGCGACCTGCTGACCTCACTCACCGAGCGCCTCGGCCTCGCCCTCGTCATGGTCACCCACGACATCGGCATGATCGCCGAGACCGCTGCCCGTGCCGTCGTGATGTACGCGGGTGTGGTCGTCGAGGAGGGCCCCACGATCGAGGTGCTGACCGCCCCCCGACACCCCTACACGGAGCTGCTCCTCGAGGCGACCCCGGTGGTCAACCGCGATCGCCCCCTGGTCTGTATCCCGGGGGCGCCGCCGCGTCTCGATGAGAAGGTGAGCGGCTGTGCCTTCGCCGCGCGCTGCCCTCACCGCTTCGAGGCCTGCGCCACCCGCCCGGCTCTCGCCGGTGAGGGCCACGTGGCCGCCTGCCACGCGCTCGCGCAGGGGAGGCTCGCGTGAGCACCGACGCCTGCCGCGGCGAGCACCTCCTGGAGGTCCGCGACCTCGCCGTGCACTTCGCCCTGAAGCGCTCGCTCGCCGACCGCATGGCGCGCCGCGGCGGGCGGATCGCCCGCGCCGTCGACGGCGTCTCGCTCGCCCTCGACCGCGGCGAGCTCCTCGCCCTCGTCGGGGAGTCGGGCTCGGGCAAGACCACCCTGGCGCTCGCCGCCCTGCGCCTCCTCGACCCGACCGCCGGCCGGGTGCTCCTGGAGGGTCGCGACGTGACGGCCCTCTCGCGCAGCGAGCTGCGCCCCCTCAGGCGCCGCGCCCAGCTCGTCCACCAGGACCCCTACGCTGTGCTCGACCCGCGCCTGCGATCCTGCGACCTGGTCGCCGAGGCGCTGCGCATCCACGGCTACCGGCAGGCGTCCGGCGCCGAGGAGCGCGACGCCGTCCACGACGCGCTCGAGAAGGTCGGCCTCACCCCGGTGGAGAGCTTCGCCGAGCGCTACCCGCACCAGCTCTCGGGGGGGCAGCGGCAGCGCGTCGCGATCGCCGGCAGCCTTGTGCTCGGCCCCTCCCTGCTGGTCGCCGACGAGCCGGTCTCGATGCTCGACGTCAGCGTGCGCGCCGGGATCCTGCAGCTCCTCGACCGGCTGCGCCACGAGGAGGGCGTCGGCATCCTGATGATCACCCACGACCTCGCCACCGCCGCGCACGTCGCCGACCGTGTCGCCGTCATGTACCACGGCAACCTCGTCGAGCTCGGTCCGGCGCGCAGGGTGATCGACGCCCCGCAGCACCCGTACACCCAGGCGCTGATCAACGCCGTACCGAGGGTGCATCGCGAGGAGGCGCGCGTGCGCACCCTTCCGGGTGAGCCTCCCGATGCCTCGCACGTGCCTACCGGCTGCCGCTTCCACCCGCGCTGCCCGGTGGCCCAGGAGCGCTGCCAAGTCGGGGTGCCCGAACTCTTGCCGGTGGCCGGTGAAGGCGGGGTGCTGGTGGCGTGCCATCTGCGCAGGGGGGTCGCGCGGGGTGTGCACGACGGAGTCCGGGACGCCCATCCCACCGGCAAAGGGGCAGACCCAGATCGCGACGCCCCAAGGAATCACCCCCGGCGGGTGATTGGCAGAGGGCCTGTCGCGGGGTTAAGTGGAGCCGCACGCGTCGACGTCAGCCGAGACGAGGAAGGGAACAAGCCATGAGCGATAGCGAAGCCGTCAGCACCACGGCCGTCGCCAGGGCGCACGACCAGTCTGGCAGTGGGCAGCTGGCTCGCAACGCCCTCGGGATGTGGTCGATCTTCTTCTTCGTCATCGCCGCCGCGGCGCCGCTGACCGTCATGGCCGGGGCTTCACCCCTGGCGTTCCGGCTGGGAGGCATCGGGACACCCGGCGCCTACGTGTTCGCCGGCATCGTGTACGTGCTGTTCGCGGTCGGGTTCACGGCCATGTCGCAGCACATGACGAACGCAGGTGCCTTCTACGCGTACATCACCCGTGGCCTCGGCAGGCCCGTAGGCATGGGGGGAGCCATCCTCGCCCTCGTCGCCTACAGCATCGGCAACGCCGGCTTCTACGGCGCGATCGCGTTCTTCGCCGATCTCGTGCTGAACAACCTGGCCGGGATCGACACCCCCTGGCAGCTGTGGGCGTTCGTCGGGATCGGTGTCGTTGCCTTCCTGGGCTACCGCCAGGTCGAGATCGGCGCCCGGGTCCTCGGGATCCTGATGGTCTGCGAGGTCGGCATCCTGCTCCTGGTGGCGGTCGCCATCCTCATCAAGGGTGGCCCCGAGCCGGCCTCTGTCGCGCCGTTCTTGCCCAAGAACGTCTTCGCGAGCGGCGCCGGCGCCATGTTCGTGCTGGCCTTCGGCGCGTTCATCGGCTTCGAAGGGACCGCGATCTACGCCGAAGAGGCGCGCGACCCGTTCCGCACCATCCCTCGCGCGACGTACGTGTCGGTCGGCTTCCTCGCGCTCTTCTACGGCTTCATCACGTGGACGATCACGCTGGCCTACGGCGTCCAGGGGATCGTCGAGTTCTCGCTGTCGGACGCGTTCCAGAACATGTACTTCGGGGCAGCCGGGACGTTCGTCGGCGTGTGGGCCGAGGACGCCATGTGGATCCTGATCGTCACCAGTCTGTTCGCCTGCGCGGCGGCGTTCCACAACGCGTGCGCGCGCTACTTCTTCGCGCTCGGCCGCGAGGGCGTCCTCCCCAGGAGGCTCGGGCGCACACATCCCAAGTACCAGTCCGCCTATGTCGGCAGCATCCTCCAGACCGTCATCAGCATCGTCGTCGTGGCCGCGTTCGCCATCGGCCGCGCCGACCCCTACTTGCAGCTGCTGCTCTGGACGAACGGCTTCACGATCATGGGCATCGTCCTGGTCCAGATCCTGTGCCTCGTCGCCGTGATCGGCTTCTTCCGCCGGGACAGGCTGGGTCACAGTGTGCTCCGCGTCGTCGCCGCCCCGGTCCTGGGTGCGATCGGTCTCGCGACGGGGGCCTACCTCATGTTCAGCAACTTCGACATGCTCACGGGCACGACCGGCTGGCTCAACTGGTTCATCGCCCTGATGCTGCCGACGGCCTTCGGCGTCGGCGTGGTCCTGGCCTACCGGATCAGGGGCAGGGACCCGAAGCAGTACGAGTTGCTGGGCACGGGAGCCGCGGCCGCGGAAGGGGCCCCGTGAGCGTCGTGAGGCAGCGCCGAGGGCGGACGGAGGTCGGGCACCGTGGGCAGTGAGGCAAACGCGAGCCGGTTGGTCCATCTCGAAGGGCCTCCCTTCGAGCGGGGAGCGACCTACGGCAGGACGCTGAAGGCAGAGATCAGCGAGCTGGTCGCTCGGTGGAAGCAGCACCTCGCCGGCACGACCGGCATGGCCGCGGACGAGTTCATCCCCAGGTTCCTGAGCCGGACCGACTACCTCACCGCGATCAAGAGGTACACCCCGGACCTGCTCGACGAGGTCAGGGGCATCGCGGCCGGCTCAGGCGTGGACGAAGACACCATGTTCACCTTCCAGTTGCTGGACGAGCTGATCCTGAACGCGAAGGGCGTGGCGGCCCACTGCAGCGCCGTCGGCGTCGACAGGACGGCGGACAAGCCCACGCTGTTGGGCCAGAACTGGGACATCGAGGGGTACGTGCACGGCTTCCAGACCGTGCTGCACATCAGCGATGAGCGCGCCGATGCGGAGTCCTTCGTGTTCGCCTATGCGGGCCTCATCGCGGCGTTCGGTGTGAACAGCCACGGCGTAGGGGTCTGTCTGAACAGCATGCCCATCCTGAGCCACGCGCGCGAGGGGCTGCCCGTCGCCTACGTGATCCGAGGCATGCTCGCCGCCCACACCCGCGAGGAGGCCGTGCGCTTCGTCACATCGGTCCAGCACGCATCGCCGCAGAACTACCTGATCGGGGACCCGGCGAAGGTCGTGGACCTCGAGTGTTCGTCCAGCGAGGTGGAGCCTCTGCCGGCCAACGGAGCCGCCGGGGTCGTGTTCCACACCAACCACCCGCTCGAGAACGACGACTACAGCGCGGAGTACCTCGCCGTCCTCCTCGAGCGGGAGCGCGGCGAGCGGACGGACGAGGACTTCCACGCCGCCGTGGAGTTCGTGGAGGCGGACTCCGGCACACGCCTCGAGGGCCTGCGGCAGCAACTTGACTCGCTGCCTGCCGAGGGGGTCACCGTCGAGCGCATCAAGGCCATCCTCGCCTCGCACGTCTCGCCGGAGCACCCGATCTGCATGGACCTCGGCGGTGACGACAAGCTGACGTCGATCGTCTCGACGGTGATGGAGCTCTCGGACGACCCGCGGTTCCACGTCGCCTTCGGGCCGCCCGACGTGACGCCGTACACGACCTACTCGTTCTCCGATGGCGACTAGATCCTCCAGGCCGGCCGGACGGGGCTCCCGCAAGAGCCTCGAGGACTACGTCGGGCAGTACCTCGACAGGACCCCGGCCTCGGCCGCGCTGTGGGAGGAGGCGCGGCGCGTCCTGCCGGGCGGCGTTGCCGGGTCCGGCGGCTATCTTGCGCCGCGCCCCGTCTACATCGAGAAGGCGCAGGGGGGCAAGCTCTACGACGTCGACGGCAACGAGTACGTCGACCTGCTCCTCTCGGGGTTCGTCAACATCCTCGGGCATAGCCCCGAGCCGGTCGTCGCCGCCGTGCAGCGCCAGCTCAGCCTGGGCACCGCGTACATGCTGTTCCACCGCACGGGCCTGCGTCTGGCGCAGCTGATCCAGAAGCACCAGCCGCACGTGGAGATGATCCGCTTCGCCAACTCGGGCTCCGAGGCGACGCAGTTCGCCCTGCGGGTGGCGCGCGCCTTCACCGGCCGGGACAAGATCGCCAAGCCCGAGGGCGGCTACAGCGGCCAGCACGACGCCGTCCTGATGAGCGGCAGCGGAGGTGTGGAAGGGCCGCCGCGCCGGCCCCACCCGCGGGCTGAGAGCGCCGGCATCCCGCACGCCGTGGTGCGTGACACCGTCGTCTTCCCCTGGAACGACACGGAGGCGGCCGTCTCCATCATCGAGGACAACGCCGGCGAGCTGGCCGCCGTCATCCTCGAGCCCCTGCCGGGCTTCGGCATGGGCGCCATCAGCCCGGCGCCCGGCTACCTTGAGGCGATCCGGGAAGTCACGTCGAGGCACGGCATCATCCTCATCTTCGACGAGATCGCGATCGGGTTCAGGGTCGGAGGCATGGCGGGGGCGGCGCGCCACTTCGGTGTGACGCCCGACCTCTCGTGCTTCGGCAAGGTGATCGGCGGCGGCTTCCCGGTCGGTGCCTTCGGAGGGCGGGCGGATGTCATGGAGCGGACCCTGAGCCCGGCGGCGGACCCGGCGGACAAGGTGTTCCAGTCCGGCACGTTCACGGGCAACGCGATCACCATGGCCGCCGGGCTCGCCTGTCTGGAAGAGCTCGAGTCGAGGGACTACCGCTACATCGACGGACTCGCCGACAGGCTCAGGCGCGGACTGGCCGGCCGCGGCGCCGAGAGCGGGTTCCCGGTCCAGGTCACCGGCGAGGGTTCGATCCTCTACCCGCACTTCAACGACGAACCGGTGCGGAACATGCGGGACAAGCTCCGCGACGCCGCCGCCAGGAACAGGCTGTTCTGCATGGGCCTGATCGCCAATGGTGTCTACCTTCCGCCGGGCCACGCCGCGGCGACGTGTTTCGCGCACACCGAGGCGGACATAGACCATGTGCTGACGGTCAGCGAGAAGGTCCTGCGCGAGATGCAGGAGTAGAGCCCGTGTTCGGCTACATGGACAGGCTCCTGTACGTGGACCTCGACCGGGCCTCGTTCCGGACGGCCGGGCTGGAACGCGGCGACGTCGCCGACTACGTCGGCGGCAGCGGGCTTGCGGCGAAGATCTTGTACGACATGACGGACGGATCCACTGAGCCGCTCGGTCCCGAGAACGCGCTCGTCTTCATGACCGGCCCCTACGCCGGCACCCGCGCGCTCTCGTCGTCGCGCCACGTCGTGGTCGCGAGGTCTCCGTTGACCGGCCTGTTCGGCGAGGCGAACTCAGGCGGGTCGTGGGCGGAAGCGCTGAAGCGGAGCGGCTTCGACGGGCTGGTGGTCACGGGTCGGTCGGCTGAGCCGGTCTACCTCTGGATACGAGACGGCGCCGTTGAGCTGAGGGCGGCGTCGCACCTCTGGGGGATGGAAACCTTCGCAGCCGATGAGGTGATCAAGTCGGAGACGCAGTCGGACGCAGTCGTAGCTTGCATCGGGCCGGCGGGAGAGCGACTCGTCCCGTTGTCCATCATCCTGAACGACGGCGTCCACGCCAGGACGGCCTCGCGGTGCGGACTCGGGGCCGTCATGGGCGCGAAGAACCTGAAGGCGATCGCGGTCGCGGGCAGCCTCGAGGTCGCAGTCCACGACCCCGAGGCACTGAAGCGCTCCGTCAGGGCGGTGTCCAAGGACCTGGTCGGTATGACCCGGGGCCTGCGTGAGTTCGGCACGGCGGGAGCCGTGGTCTCGTCCGAAGCCATCGGCGGCCTGCCCGTCCAGAACTGGCGACACCAGGGGCGTTGGAAGGAGGGCGCCGAGAAGATCACGGGGGCGACCATCCTCGGCGCCTGGCGGGCCGGCGACTACTACTGCAAACGCTGCATCATCGGCTGCGGCAAACGCGTGCAGCTGCCCGAGGGCCGCGGCAGCCGGGAGCTGGCGCTGCCCGAGTACGAGTCCCTCGGACTGCTGGGCAGCAACTGCCTCGTCGACGATCCCGCGACGCTGATCCGCGCCAACGATCTCTGCAACCGCTACGGCCTCGACACCATGAGCACCGGCGGCGTCGTCGCCTTCGCCATGGAGGCCTTCGAGAAGGGGCTCATCTCGGCGGCGGACGCGGGCGGCATCGATCTGCGCTGGGGCAGCTGCGACGGCCTGATCGGGGCCATCGACGCCATCGCCGCCCGGGCCGGGATCGGCGAGGTCCTCTGCCGAGGCACGCGCGCCGCTGCGAGGGAACTTGGCAACGGCGCGGAGGAGTTCGCCATCCACGTGAAGGGCCTGGAGTTCCCGGCGCACGACCCAAGGGCCTACAACGCGGGGGGCCTCAACCTGGCGACGTCGTCAATCGGCGCCAGTCACCAGGCCGGCTTCTCCCACGCCTTCGAGCGGAACCTTTCGGCCCCGGAGATCGGCATCCCGAGCCCCGCGGACCCGTTCTCGGTCGAGGGCAAGGGTGCGCTGACGGCGAAGACCCAGGACTACATGGGCATGGTCGACTCCCTGGTAACCTGCAAGTTCCTCCTGTTCGGCGGGCTCGGGATCCCGACGCTGGCCGAGTGGTACCGGTGCATCACCGGCCGCCCGATGGACGTGGAGCAGTTCATGGTCGCCGGCGAGCGGATCTTCACGGTCAAGCGCCTGTACAACCTCGCGTGCGGGAGCGGGCGTGACGACGACGTCCTTCCGCGGCGCATCATGACGCTGCCCAAGACCGGCGACGGCCACACACCCAACCTCCCGCCCCTGGAACGCATGCGTGACGAGTACTACCGCTACAGAGGCTGGACGGACGGCGGCGTGCCATCGCCGCAGAAGCTCGACGAGCTCGGCATCGTCCAGCGGGAGCACGTCCGTGTCTGACGGCGGTCGCTCGCTGTGCGGAGACGTGCGGCCGCACCGCCCGATCTGCGCCGTGGCGCGGGGCACGGACGTCCGCACGACGGTCTTCGAGGCCTTGAGCAGCATCGACCTGCCCGACCTCAACGGCAAGCGGGTCCTGCTGAAGCCGAACATCGGCCGCAACGTCCCGGCCCGCACCGGGGTCGACACGAACCCCGACGTCACCGAAGCGGTCTTCGAGCTCCTGCGCGGCAGGTACGATGCGACCTTCTTCATCGGCGACTCGCCGATCCTGGGCGTCGACTGCAGAGAAGCCTTCGCCAACTCCGGCCACGGCGGGTTCCTCGAGCGGGAAGGGATCGAGTTCATCGACCTCGACAGTCGCAGGCCGATCACGCTCGAGATCCCCGACGGCCGCGTCCTCAAGCGCATCAAGGTGACCGGGTTCCTGCACGAGTTCGACTACGTCATCTCGATCCCGGTCCTGAAGATGCACATGCACACGGGTGCGTCACTCGGTTACAAGAACATGAAGGGCATGCTGTACAAGCGCGAGAAGGTCAAGCTGCACCAGCTGCACATGCCCGAGGCCAAGGAAGCGTATGGGCACAAGGAGCTCGATCTGGCCATCGCCGATCTCGCCCTGGTCCTGGAGCCGGACCTCGTGGTCTGCGATGCCACCTACGGATTGGAGGGGATGGGACCGTCGGCCGGCGACCGCAGGCAGCTCGACACCGTCATCGCCTCGACCGACTACCTCGCGGCGGACATCGTGGCGCTCGCGGTGGTCGGGCTGGATATCGCCCACGTACCCCATCTCCAACTGATCGCCGAGCAGAAGGGCGGCGTGACCTCGTTGGCTGGGATAACCACTATCCCCGAGGACATCGAGCGGTTCCGTACCGCCTTCGCCATCCCTCCCACCGACATCGTCATCGAGAACCACCTCGTCACGCTCCTGGATGAGGGGTCGTGCTCGGCGTGCCAGTCATCCGTGTACCTGTTCCTGAAGAACAACGAGGCGCTGATCGGCGACTACATCGGCGAGTGCGGGCACTTCAACATCGCCATCGGCACGGACGTCGAGGACGTCCCCGAGGACACGTTCCTGATCGGCAACTGCACGGTGTGCCACAAGGACAAGGGCACCTTCCTCGTCGGGTGTCCGCCCTCGCAGACCATCGTCATGGAGACGGTACGAGAGAAGCTGGCGAAGAAGGGCGACGGCGAGTGAGCTGCACCGTCGCGCCGGCGGGCCCGCGCCGCCCTTGACCCTGTCGTACGGCGGGGCGCATCATCGGGGCACGTGGGTCGCTGCGGCGGCCGACCGCCGCCGTTCGGGCCGTTCACAATGGCCGAACTCCCGGCTTCGTCACGACCACTGCGCTGGGTGAGGGCAGAGTGGCTTCGACGCCTGCATCGTTGCGGGACAACGTCGTCCTTCTTCGAACCAAGCTTGCGGTGCCGCCTCTGCAGCCCCGGCTGGTCCCAGGCCCCGACCTCGTCGGAGTCCTCGAGCAGGGTGGGAGTCGCAAGCTCACGCTCATCTCGGCGCCCGCTGGGTTCGGCAAGACCACGCTCGTCTGCCAGTGGATCGCGGCCTGCCGGCCGCGGGTGGCCTGGTACTCGCTCGATACCAGCGACAACGAGCCGAGCGTCTTCTACCGCTACCTCCTGACGTCGCTTCAGGGCCTGGACCCCACCTTGAAGTCGGCGTTCGACCCGCTGCTCCAGGGACACTCCGCCGTCGGACGGGACGTCATCACGCACGTCAACAACCACCTGTCGAACCTGCGCGGGGATGTCCATCTCGTCCTCGACGATTTCCAGGCGATCACCTCCGCCCAGCTCCACGACGACATCCTGCGGCTGCTCAAGAGCTCCCCACCCCAGTTCCACGTGACCTTGATCACCCGTCAGGACCCCCCGTTGCAGCTGTCACGCCTGAGGGTGAGCGGGGAGGTGACCGAGCTCAGGATCACCGACCTCCAGTTCACGCTGGACGACGCCGTCCGCTTCTTCCACGACACGATGCAGCTCGACCTCCCCGTCGACCGCGTCGAGGAGCTCCGCGCGCTCACGGAGGGCTGGATCGTCGGGCTCCAGGTCGCCGGCCTGTCCCTGCAGAAGGGCGGTGACCCCAAGAGGCTCACTGCGAAGGCCGTGCTCCAGAACAGGGACATGCTCGACTACCTGTTCGAGGAGGTCCTTCAGGGCCAGGCCGCCGAGGTGCAGGACTTCCTCCTCAGGACGTCGCTCCTGCGGCAGTTCTCGGGCGCCCTGTGTGCGCACATGACGGGCGTGCGCGACGCGTCCGGGATGCTGCAGGAGCTGGAGCGCAGGAACCTCTTCATCGTCCCCCTCGACGACAGCCGGCGCTGGTATCGCTTCCACCCCCTGTTCGCCCAGATGCTCCGGCGCCGGCTGGAGACGTCGGCCGGGTACTCGGTGACCGACCTGCACAGGGCGGCTGCTTCCTGGTACGGCGAGCATGGCTACGTCGAGGAGGCCTTCCAGCACGCCTTCAGCTCGGGCGACTACGAGTTCGCCGCCGATCTCGTCGAGCAGAAGTGCCTCTCGCTCATCGACAACTACGAGTGGGCCGCCGCGCGCCGCTGGCTGGAAGGGTTGCCCCAGGACGTCCTGGAGCGGCGCTTCCTCCTCAGGCTCTACCGCGCGCTGGTCGTCTTCCTGCAGGAGGAGCTCACCAACATCGACAGCACGGTGGCCGACCTGGAGGGCAGCTTCGCCGAGATGACGAGGTCGTATACGGCCGAGAAGCGGAAGCTCGCCGAGGACGTGCTGCTCGCCCTGAAGATGAACTGCCTTCACTACTACGGCCCGGCGACGGTGATCCCCGCGTCCCGCCGCGCTCTCGAGACCATCTCGCCCCGCAACCTCGTGGCCCTCGGTCTTGTGCAGGCCGTCCTCTCGACAGCGTACATAGAGCAGGGCGACCTTCAGCCTGCGATGGAGGTCGTGCGGACCGGTCTCGACACGCTCGCCCACGCGAGCCCTGTCACCAGCAACTACGTGAGGGCGTATCTGCTGAACAAGCAGGCACGCCTCGAGTTCCTGTTCGGACGCCTGAGAGCAGCCGAGGGACTGCTTGGCGATGCGCTGGCGTATGCCAGGGAGCAGGATCCTCCGCTGCGGTCGGCCATGGCGATGTTCAACCTCACGTCGGCACAGATCTTCTACAGCAGGAACGAACTGGACGCGGCGCTGGAGCATGCGACCCGCTGCGTCGAGTACGCCGAGCCCGTCTCCGACATCGGGTACCTGCTCCTGGGGCTCAGATTGCAGGCCTTCGTCCACGAGAGTCACGGCGAGTCCGAGGTGGCCCGTGCGATCATGGACGAGGCCTTGAGAGTCGCTCGACAGACCAAGTCCTCGGTACGCATCGCATCGACTGAGCTCTCGGCCGTGCAGCTCGCCGCGATGCGCTCCGAGCTCGACACGGTGGCCCGGTGGGCGTCGCGGCGACATCTTGACCTGGCGGAGCCCTTCTCACGCAACTTCGAGAAGGAGTGTCTGCTCCTCGCGCGCTTCGACATGGCGAGCCACCGCTACCAGTCCGCCGTCGACCTGCTGGCCGCGCTCCGGCCACGTGTGGCCGATCGGCGACGTCTGACCTCGCTGCTCGCCCTCGACGTGCTCATGGCGTCGTGTCTTGCGCAGCTGGACCGTGAAGAGGAGGCGGCCGACCTGCTCGCGTCGTGCATCGAGTTCGCCGGTCCGGAGGGCTACGTGCGTCCGTTCGTCGAGAGCGCGGCCTACCTGGTCGACATGCTCTTCTCGCTGTGCAGCAGCCACAGAGGCGTCGCGCGGGTCCATGCGGCGAAGCTCCTCAAGGCGTGTGAGGTCGCTCTGAGCGCTGCGCCGATGGCGCGGCCGCCGGCGGGCGGCGGCACGTCCGGGACGCTGTCGGCCCGTGAGGTCCAGGTGCTGCGCCTGCTCTACAGCGGCATGACCAACAAGGAGATCGCCAGTCAGGCGTTCATCTCGCCGAACACGGTCAAGACGCACATCAAGAAGATCTACGGCAAGCTCGGTGTCACGACACGCGATGAGGCGATCATGAGGGCGAAGGAGCTCAACTACCTCTGAGCCTGTCTGCCGGATGCGCAGGGTCGGAGCGACCCTCGACGCGGGCAGCGCGACATCGCCGCGCGTCCCGAGCGCTGGAATGCGAGCCGCCGGCCTGGATGGAAGTGCACGGCCGGGGCGAGGTCCTCGTCTGGGTCATCGCCGGCGAGTAGGCCGGCCGGGTCGGCGCGCGCCGCTCCGCCGGCGCGCCCGCCTGTTCAACCCACCGGCGCGTGTGTGCTCAGCCAGTCGCGCAGGGCATCGTTCATCCGCGTCTGCCATCCCTTGCCGGTGCTCTTGAAGGCGCGCACCACGTCGGCGTCCAGGCGGATGTTCACGTGCTGCTTCGGCGTCGCGGAGCGCGGGCGTCCGCGTTTTGGCCGCAGCATCTCTGCGGCGACCTCCGCCCCGAAGATCTCGGGCAGGACCTCCGCGGCCGGGCGCGCCTGCCGGAACCACTCCTCGTCGGCCTCCGGGTTCTCGTCGTCGATCGACTCAGGGTCCGGCTTCCGTGGCATACCGCCTCCCCTCGCGTCGGTTCGCCCTGCGCAGACTGATCACGTGCACCGTGTCGCCGCGTGGGGTGAACACCAGCATGTACAGATGCTCGCCTATGTGTCCGAGCGCCTGGTAGCGTCTTTCCTCGTAGTCCTTACGCCTGTCCTCGACGATCAGAGCCGAGCCCCAGTCGAACTCCGCTGCCAGGTCGAAGGGCAGCCGACGCTCCGCCATGTTGCGCTCGCTCTTCGCCGGGTCGTAGCTGAACTGCATTTATTGTACCCACATCAATTCAGGTGTGGACAGGCCGTGCGGTAGGGAATCGGTGCGTGCGAGCATCGGACAGCGTGGCGTCAGTCGAGCTGCGCCGAGGAGCACGCGGAAGGCCGTCCTGCGTTCATCGACGTGCTCCCACGGTAGAGGCACGTGGTCAGACGCGACAGGATGACGAGCACCTTGCGCGGTGGACGTTCTGCTATCCTGCGGCCGTTCTCCGGAGAAGCGAGGCTGCGGATGCACCACGAGACACGCGACGGCTACGACGTCCACAAGATGGGCCTCTGGTCGCCGGGGCCGGGGTGCCACGGCGGCTGCGGGGCCGAGGTGTATGTGAAGGACGGCGTGGTCGCGAAGGTGGAGGGCAACCCCGACCACCCCTTCCACCAGGGCAGGCTGTGCCCGCGGGCCCTGGCGCTGACGCAGTACCTGCGCCACCCCGACCGCCTGCGCCACCCGCTGAAGCGCGCGGGAGAGCGCGGCTCAGGGAGGTGGGAGCGCATCAGCTGGGACGAGGCGCTCGACACCTGCGAGCAGCGCCTGCGCGACCTGCGCGACCGGTACGGCGCCGAGTCCGTCATCTTCGGCCAGGGCACTGGGCGCGACTCCGGCGGCCCGATCCTCTTCCTCGCCTACGCCTACGGCAGTCCCAACTGGACGCTCTTCGGCCTCTCCGGCATCGCCTGCTTCACGCCGCGCCTGGCCGCGTGCTTCCAGGTCATGGGCGACATGACCTTCCCCGACGCGGCTCAGTTCTTCCCGGAGCGCTACGACGACCCCGACTGGCGCTGCCCCGAGCTCATCGTGAGCTGGGCGCGCAACCTGCAGGGCAGCCAGTGCGCCGACCACTACTTCAGCGGCCACTACGTGGTCGACATGATGAAGCGCGGCGCGAAGGTCATCGTCGTCGATCCGTACAACAGCTGGGAGGCCTCGCGCGCCGAGCTCTGGCTGCGCGTGCGGCCCGGCGCCGACGGCGCGCTCGCGCTGGGCCTGATCAAGGTCATCATCGAGGAGGGCCTGTACGACCGCGAGTTCGTGGAACAGTGGACCTTCGGCTTCGACAAGCTGAAGGAGCACGTCGCCC
>CAIXSE010000854.1 GCA_903921965.1 uncultured Thermoleophilia bacterium
CGTTGACCGGCACCGTGGTCTCGACCTCGCGGAAGCCGTAGGCGACCGCGGTGGCCGCGTCGGCGGCCAGGAGGAGCGGGTCGTCGAGCCGGTTGGTGACGTGCGCCTGGTTGCTGGGCGTCTTGCGCACGCGCATCTTGGCGACCGCCATCTGCAGCTCGACCGGCCGCAGGAGGGCGACGACGCGGGCGAGCTTCTCGGGCGTCGCCCCGGCGGCCAGGCGCACGACCTCGGCGCGGGGCACGTTCGGGTCGACGATGAGGCGCGCGAAGGCGACGTCGTCCAGCGCGTTCGCCTCTTCCGCCACCGCGACGTCGATGCCGCGCCGGGCGACGAACTCGTCGATGAGGTCGAAGTCCGTCGCCGGGGTGCCGTCGAGTCCGGTGACGGCTCCGCTGTGCTCGTCGAGCAGGATGCCGGGCTCGGGATCGTTCGCCGAGGCGAACGCGACCAGCCCGGCCTCGTGGTCTTCGGCCGCGAAGCCGTCCAGATTGACCGGCCGCGCGTCGAGCGCGCGGACGCGGCCCAGGCGGGCCGGACGGGATGCGCGCGTGTCGTCGTGGCGTTCGTGCATCGGACCTCCGGCGCCGATACTAGCGGCTCCCCAGGCGCCTGTGAACGCGGCAACGGCGGGGCTCTGGAAGGATGTCGCTCCGCGCGTACACTGGTGTCGACGACGCCGCGGCGCTGCGCGAGCGGGGGGACGCTATGGGGATCTTCAGCCCACCGGACTTCGAGCAGATGAGGGAGAGGGCCGACTGGCCGCGCCTGATCCACTGGAGCCTGTACGACAGGGATCCCGAGGCGGCGCGCGCCGCCCGCGACGTGCTCCGCGCCGACCCCGCGCCCGTGGTCGAGCACCTGTACGAGACGGCGCGCTGGACCCGCGCGCACACCATCGGGCGCAGGAACCACCTGCCGCGCCACGGCGTGATGCTCCTCAACGAGGTCACGCGCGCCCTGAGGAGGATGGGTGCGCCGGCGGTCGACCCGCTGGTGCAGGCGGTGCAGCTCTACGACGAGTACGGCGACCCGGACGACGACACGAAGTACCTCGTGTTCTGCCTGGTCTTCGACGTGCTGGAGAAGATGGGGCGCCCCGCCGTCGGCGGTCTGCGGACCTTGGCCGGATCGTCCGACGAGACCGCGGCCCGGCTCGCCCGGGAGGCCCTCGGGAACCTGGATGCCCGCGGCGTCCTCGGGCCCGACCCGCGCGCGCGTGACGCGGGCGGCGACGGGCGCCGCCGTTCGGCCTGACCGTCCGGACCGCCGGCGGCGCCTCGCGGCCGCCGGCGTCCCGGACCCGGGCCTCACACCCAGAAGATCACGTACCCGGCGGTCATGCAGGCGAGGCCGCCGGCCACGGCGATGTACGGGAGGGGTCCGCAGCGCTTGGGACCGAGCTCCTTCTTCCCCTCGGGGATGAGGTCGTCGAACATGTGCTGCGGGAACTTGCCTTTGTCCACCACGTAGTGGCGGTAGTAGAAGAACGGCAGGGCGAGCAGCGCCGAGATCCAGCCCATCCAGAACGTGCCCTTGCCCCAGAAGTTCGCGCCGGCCCCGAACAGGAAGATGTTCAGGTACGCCATGCACGTGGCGGCGATGAAGAGCACCAGCGGGGCCTTGAACGGCCGTGGCACGAGCGGGTTGTCGCGGCGGTGGATCCACCCGGCGTTGAGGTTGAGGAAGTTGAAGATCATGTAGTTGCAGTTGGAGACGGCGAGCACGAACACGTAGTCCGACATCAGCAGCAGCACGAGGTTGAAGATGAGGTCGGTCCACATCGCGTAGGTCGGCACCTTGTGGTCGTTGAGGTGCGAGAGATACTTGGGCAGCCAGCCGTCCTGGCCGCCCTGGAACAGGGTCCGTGACGAGCCCGACATCGCCGTCATCACCGACAGCATGACGGTGAAGAACATGGCGATGGCGATGATCTTGGTGGCCGTGGCGCCGACTCCCAGCATGTCGGCGAAGCCCTGCGGCACGCCGGCCCC
>CAIXSE010000855.1 GCA_903921965.1 uncultured Thermoleophilia bacterium
GCCAACACCCTGGCGGTCGAGGCGCAGGCGGCGACCACCGCCAAGAGCCGCTTCGTGGCGCACATGAGCCACGAGATCCGCACGCCGCTCAACGCGATCATCGGCTTCGCCCAGCTGCTGGCCGGCGACGCGGCGCTCACGGCGCAGCAGAAGGAGCGCGTCGACATCATCACGCGCAGCGGCGAGCACCTGCTGGCGCTGCTCAGCGACGTGCTCGAGCTGTCCAAGCTCGACTCCGGCAGCCAGCGCCTCGACGAGGTCTCGTTCGACCTGTGGAAGCTCCTGGACGACCTCGCCCTCGTGTTCAGGGCGCGGGCCGAGGCGGGCGGCGTCGACTTCGTCCTGGAGGGGCTCGACGACGTGCCCCGCTTCGTGGTGGCCGACCAGTCCAAGCTGCGCCAGATCCTCACCAACCTGCTCGGGAACGCCGTGCGCCTCACGACCTGCGGGTGCGTCCGCCTCTCGGTGTCGATGGTGGGACAGCAAGGGGCGCGGCCGATGCTGCATGCCGCCATCGAAGACACGGGGCCGGGCATCGCCCCCGACGAGATCGAGGCGCTGTTCGCCCCGTTCGAGCAGACGTCGTCCGGACGGCTCCAGGGGACGGGGTCCGGGCTGGGCCTGACGATCAGCCGCCAGTTCGCCTGGATCATGGGCGGCGACCTCACCGTCAAGAGCGTCGTGGGCGTCGGCAGCGTGTTCCGGCTCACCGTCCCCGTCGGTGCCGGTTCGGGCGAGGGCCTCGCGCCCGACAAGGGCCTGCCGGCGCGCGTGCGGCTCGCGCCCGGGCAGGGCGAGTGCCGGCTGCTGGTCGTGGACGGCGACGCCGACGGGCGCCGGCTGCTGGAGGAGCTCTTCGGCGAGGCCGGCTTCGTGGTCGCCTGCGCGGGTGACTGGGCGGCCGCACAGGACGAGCTGCGCCGCCGCCCGCCCGCGCTGGTGGTGCTCGCCGACTCCCTGCCCGACCGCGACGTCGCCGGCGCCGTGCAGGCCCTGAGCGGCGACCGCGAGGGGCCCGCGGTGCTGGTGCTCGCGGCCGAGGCCACCGGCGAGAACCGCGACATCCTGCTGGCGGCCGGCGCCGCCGCCTTCGTGACCAAACCCTTCCGCGCCGCGGAGCTGTTCCGGTCCGTGCAGGGCCTGACGGGCGTGCGCTACGACCAGGGCGGGGCCGGGGAAGCCGCTGAGCCGCCGGCCGCGCCTCCGCGCGCCCTGAGCCGCGAGCAGCTGGCCGCGCTCCCGCCGCAGCTCAGGCAGGAGCTGCGCGACGCGGCGGTCCGTGCCCGGCACGCGCGCCTGCTCGAGCTCGCCGCCCAGGTCGCCGCCGCCGACCCCGCGGCCGGCGAGCGCATCGACGAGCTCCTCGCGGTCTTCGACTACCCCGCCCTGCTCCGCCTGCTCGACGAAGGACCGGCATGAACCTGGACGACGTCACCCTCGTCGGCGCCAACATCCTCATCGTCGACGACACCGTCCCGAACCTGGAGCTGCTCACGGCGATGCTCAGGCAGCGGGGCCACGAGCCGCGGCCGGCCCTGAGCGGCGAGATCGCCCTGGCGGCCGCTCGTGCCGATCCCCCCGACCTCGTCCTGCTCGACGTCGACATGCCGGTCATGGACGGGTACGAGGTGTGCGCCCGGCTCAAGGCCGACCCGGTGCTGCGGGACATCCCCGTCATCTTCATCAGCGCGCTGTTCACGCACGCCGCCGACAAGGTGAAGGCGTTCTCGCTGGGCGCCGTCGACTACATCACCAAGCCGTTCCAGGCCGAGGAGGTGTTCGCCCGTGTCGACACCCACCTGCGCCTGCGCCGCCTGCAGGTGGAGATGGAGGAATACTCGCAGGGGCTCGAAGAGCTGGTCCGGCGCAAGGTCGAGGAGCTCCTCGAGGCGCAGATGGCCACCATCTTCGCGCTCGCCAAGCTCGCGGAGCACCGCGACGACGCCACGGGGCGCCACATCGACCGTGTCGGCGCGTACTGCCGCCTGATCGCCTCCGAGCTCCGGCACAACCCGCTCTACGGCCCGGTGCTCGGCGACGTGTACATCGACAACCTCGAACGCGCCGCCCCGCTGCACGACATCGGCAAGGTGGGCATCCCCGACGCC